>JAJDDR010000082.1 GCA_029260255.1 Phycisphaerae bacterium | reverse complement strand
CAAACGCATCAAGAGACCCATTTTTTGACTACATTTGGTTTCAGCAGAAACGCCAGCCCGGATCTCCCCTCACGCAAGCTGAGCCGCGCCGAACCCGCCGAAAAAAAATCGCATTTCTCAAAACTGCGGAACTTGGGCTAGGTTCGACGGAGATCCCACCGATGATCCTCCAGGCCTGCGACCGTTTTGGCGAGGAAGAGAACATCCGTGGCCTCCACGCTTGTCAGCGATTTCCAATAACGGAACAGGCGTTTCTCGATCTGGTTGCACGTTCCTCCAGCATGGCCGAGACCACCGGCATGGCTGGTGTCAACGCCTCGTATCACCTGAACCACGCCATCGCCACAGCACCCGTGGGACTCCTGCTCCAACATGAGACCGCTGTCCTGGAGAATCCCCACCAAAGCAAGCAGACGATGGACTTCATTCACCATCGGCGAGAATTTGCAGGTTGGTCCGCTCAACGGCTTTGGGGAGAACTTCAGCATTATGCTCGACGGTCGGAAGAGAAGAAGAACGCCAACGACATCAACCATGCCTACGTTGATACTCTCATCGAGGCCTTGGCACCTTTCGATTCGCCGGATACCGAAACGCTCTGCACACTCCTGAAGTCACCAGACATAGAACACAGTTGGCTTGAGATATTCCTGATCGACCTAGCGGGTGAGCGTCGCGTTCACGAAACGACCCCGATTCTGGTAGACAAGTTTCGCATCGACACAGACTACATGCTGGAACGATGCTCTGAAGCCCTGGCCAAGATCGCCGACTCGGAAGCCGTGCGGCGGATCAGGAACGCATTTCCGAACGAATCGTGGAGCTACAGACTTTACACTTCGAGTTTGCTGGGGAAGATCAAGGTCCAGGAGTCCGAAGAGGCGATCATTGCCCTGCTCGAATCCGAGAGTGACACGACGATTCGCGCGAACTTGTGCCTCGGGCTGTGCAAACTGTTTTCCCGCCGGGGCGTTGATGTCGTGAGGCAAGAAATCCGAACGCAATATGATTCAAGCCTTGTGGAGCTTGAGGAGGAGCTGCTTCCGGTCGCCCACGTCCTGGGCATTGATTTACCTGAAGCCGAGGAATGGCGAGAACGGCGAGAGGAAAGAGAGCAGTTTCGGGCTCAACGGCAGCGGGAGTTGAATGAACTCGGGAACAGATACGCCGCCTTGAAAGAACAGGGCATCGACCCGTTCGCCAAACTCGGTTCTTCCCCTCGAAGACCAGAACCCGCCGAGACTGCGACCTATCGACACCATGATGCCAAAGTGGGTCGCAACGATCCCTGCCCATGCGGCAGCGGCAAGAAACACAAGAAATGCTGCGGGAGAAAACGGTCCATCGTGCAGCGTGAAATCGGGGGAATGGGCTGTGCCCAACAACCAGAAGTGGATTCCAAAGTGGCTCAGCAATCGCGGACAACCAAGAAACACACTGTTCTTGTGGGCGTAGAACATGGCCATCGAACACGGCAATCGCAAGGGTGGTACCTACTTGAGAGTATCGAGTTCCAGTCTACCTCTTGCCGTTCGTTTTCGCGATTTGCATGGCCAGCTGTGAGTGCTCGATGCCCAGGTCGACCCACTGGTCGATCAAACGCTTGAATCGCTTGTGCGTCGCGATCTGTTTGCGAACCTTCCTGACCCATTCCCGGCGGACGTATTCCGTTCACCCGACGGCGCCGTGGACAGCTCAGCAGATCATCGAGGCGTTCCCCGACGATGAGGCGCCTCGTTTTCTGATCCGAGACCGCGACTCGACATACGGCAAGCTGTTTCGAGAACGGATTGCGAACATGGGCATCGAAGAAGTCCCGATTGCGTATCGCTCACCTTGGCAATCGCCGTTTGTTGAGCGCCTCATCGGCTCCATCCGTCGGGAGTGCTTGGACCACATCATCGTGCTCAACGAGCGGCATCTCCGACGCATCCTCACCGACTACTTCCACTATTATCACGATGTGAGACCGCACTTGGCTGTCGCTGGATCGAAACTCGCCAGTCGAACGGGACGTCGAATTGCCCGAACAAGGCAAGGTTGCCGCGATTTCGCATGTCGGCGGTTTGCATCACCAATATCGTCGCGCGGCCTGACTCGATCTCGAAACGGGAACGACAAATCGACGGCGCCATCGGTTCGAGCTTCGGGGAGAAACAACTCGATTTCGGCCGCGCAAGCCGCCCGGTCCGCGCGAAAAGCCGAATCGCGATCGTCCGCCGTGGCATCTTCCAGGCCGTTCGGGGGCGCGAATCCCGACGGATGGAGTTTTCGGGAGGCGTTCAGCCAAGACCCGGTGTGGACCAGCGCCAGTAGACGCTGCAAGAATAAGCGACTCATGTGAAATATCGGAGACAAGCTCCGGTTTTTCCGATATGATCAAACACGATGATCCCGCGAGACCGACATCTGAACGCCGTCCGGCGCTTGCTCCGGCAGTTCCCCGTCGTAGCTATCCTGGGCGTCCGGCAGGTCGGGAAGACGACTCTGGCCTTGGAGATCCTAAAGCGGACCAAGCCCCCGGGCGAGAGGTTCGACTTGGAGGATCCGGCCGATCTGGCTCGCCTTTCCGACGCCAAGTTGGCCTTGGGTGACCTGAAGGGGCTAGTGGTCATCGACGAGATCCAGCGCCGGCCGGACATCTTCCCGGTGTTACGGGTGCTCGCTGACCGGCGGCCGCGGCGGGCACGCTTTCTCGTCCTGGGAAGCGCTTCGCCGGAGTTGCTGCGCCAATCGTCGGAGACACTCGCAGGTCGAATTGCGTTCTATACACTTGGCGGTTTCCATCTCGATGAGGTCGGTGTCGAGAAGCTCGACCGCTTGTGGCTGCGGGGCGGTTTTCCGCTGTCATTCCTGACCCGCACCCAGGACGCCAGTTTCACTTGGCGGCAGAGCTTCATCCGAACTTTTCTCGAGCGTGACTTACCGCAACTGGGTGTGCGAGTACCGGCGGCGACGCTGTCGCGGTTCTGGTCGATGCTTGCCCATTATCACGGCCAAGTGTGGAACAGCGCCGAGTTCGCCCGCTCGTTCGGCGTCAGCGACAAGACCGTGCGGCATTACCTGGACACGCTCCACGCGGCGCAGGTGGCGACGGTGTTGCAGCCGTGGCATGAGAATATCCGCAAGCGACAAGTGAAGTCGCCGAAGGTCTACGTGCGGGACTCGGGCGTGCTGCATGGACTTCTAGGAATCCGGGAGCGTCGGGATCTCGAACGGCATCCAAAGCTCGGTGCTTCCTGGGAGGGCTTTCTGCTGCAACAGGTTGCAGAGCACCTCGGCGCAACCGCCGACGAGTGCTTCTTCTGGGCGACGCACTCTGGCGCAGAGCTTGATCTAGTGTGGGTCCGTGGTCGCCGCCGCTGGGGGTTCGAGTTCAAACGTACGTCGTCGCCCAAGCTCACGGGCTCGCTGCACACAGCCATCGAAACGCTCCGACTCCAGAAGGCGTTTCTAGTACACGCGGGAGACAAGACATTTCCAATACACAAGAAGGTCACCGCGGTGGCCGCAGCACGTATCCTCGAAGATGTTGGCTAACGCCGGATCATGCTCCGCCTGCCTCGTGTGTCGCTTGACGCTACGCGCACAAAGCAGATCGGCGATTCAACGACCTTGTGCAGCACTACGCCGGGGAGCGCTGGCTGCAAACGACTTTCGCAGACCCGAGACGGTAAAGGCAGGTCAACGACCTTCGCGACATGGCTTCCTTGCGGACGACCCCGCCGACTCACGCTCCGATGGTGGCGCTGGCGGTTTCGCTCCACGGACCCTTCTGGCCGCGGGTGTTCACCCAGCGGAGCATGTAGTGGGCCACCTTGTTGGCGTCGGCCCCGACGTACTTCGCCGTGTAGGGAGTACGCGTATCAAGGGCCAGGAAGGTCAGCTCGCTGTCGTCGACCGGCGCCGGGTCGCCCACCTTGACCCACACCTCCGCGCCCATGACGCCCTTGGGCTTAGCGGTGCGAGTCGGCGTTGCCTCGTCGGCGAACGCGATCACGTGCAGCAATCGCTGGCCGCTGTCGACCGTCACCACCGGGCGGGTGGTCGGCGCCGGCGCGGGGGTCGGCTTGGTGTCGCGGACGGTGATGCCCAGCGCCGCCCGCTCGGTGTCGTCCACGTCGGCGCTGGCCTGCAGGCGCTGAACCAGCGGCCGGATCACGCCCTCCAGCGCCCCGCGGGCGGTGTCCTTGCCCTGCCGGGCGGACTGAGCGGCGGCCTGCGCGGCGGTGTTGGCCGCGTGGTCGGTCGTCCACTTTCCCTGTGCGGTGGTGAGCGGCGGGATATCGACGATCGGGTCGAGCCCCAGCGCCGCCGCGTTGGCGCTGGCGTAGGTCACGAAGTTCTTCTGCCAGGCGTCAAACTCGCCGTCCGCTCCGGGGATGTAGTCGGCTGCCATCGCTTTCGCTCCTGCAAGGGTATTCGTAGAAAGAACCGCCGCCCATTCTGCCCGCCACAGTGTAGCCGTCAAAGCGCATTCCGCCACTTTTCGGAATCGCGTCCGCGCGACGTCACCAGCGAGCCCCGGCACCGCAACGTCCCATAAGCGGTCCCCTCACCGCCCTCAGTGGCCCATCCGCTGCCTTCAGTGGCTCATTCACTGCCCTCAGCGGGTCATCCGCCGCCCTCAGCGGGCCATCCGCCGCCTTCAGTGGACGGTCCGCTGCCCTTCGTGGGTCATCCGCTGTCCTCAGCGGACGGGTCGCCGCCTTCCGGGAGTGACCCCGCGCCATCAGCGGGGACTGCGCCGACACCCGTGGACGCCCGCGGGACCCACTGTAAAGGCTTGGGAATCACGCCACATCCGGGTATGATGCGAGGAATAGCGGCAGGACATGCGCCGTCCGCCGCTCGGAAGGTAAGCGACATTAGGAGAGGGCACATCGTGAAACGCAGCAGAATGACAGCAGCATCGTTTGCGGCAGTAGTTGCGATGGCAGTGTCGGTATCGGATGCCCAGGCGGACGTGGTCATCGAAACCGTCACCGTCGGCGACCCGGGCAACGCCGGGGAGAATTCAGGTGGGATCGAGCCCGGCGGGCATGGCCCGGACCGCATCTGCGGAGCAGTGGACTACGTCTACAGAATTGGCACGTTCGAGGTGACCGCCGCGCAGTACACCGAGTTCCTCAACGCCGTGGCCGAGACGGACACCTACGACTTGTACGATTCGCGCATGAACAGCGAGTCATGGGGCTGCCAGATCACGCAGGACTGCACCAGCGGGAACTGCACATACGATTTCAGTGGCGGTGAGGATGAAGACCCTGGCTCGACTGCGGCCGACTGGGAGAACCGCCCAGTGAATTACGTTTCCTGGGGTGACGCGGCGCGTTTCGCTAACTGGTTGCACAACGGGCAACCGGGCCTCGGCACGCCAGTCCCGCAGGACGAGAACTCCACGGAGGACGGGTCCTACTACCTCAATGGTGCGACGACCACCGCCGAGCTAATGGCCGTTGTGCGTGAGGAGGACGCCACGTGGGTGATCCCTTCGGAAGACGAGTGGTATAAGGCGGCGTATTACGACACCAGGCTGGAGTCCGAAGGTGGACCTCCGGGCGACGATCACTACTGGCTCTATCCCACAGTCGACGACATCGATCCGAGCAATGATCTGATCGAGCCCGACCTTGGTAACAACGCGACGTTCTTTATTGAACCCGACGACTGGACCATTGGCAGCCCGTACTATCGCACGGAGCGTGGAGCTCACGAGAATTCCGCCAGCCCATACGGCACATTCGACCAGGGTGCGAACGTGTGGGAGTGGAACGAGGCGATCATGGTTGATACCAACGGTAATCCGATCCGCGGCCAGCGGGGCGGGTCGTTCTACCAGTTGGTATCCGACCTGACCGCGTCGTTTCGCGGCGACCATCCGAATCTCGACCCAGCGTACGCGCTCCCCCATTGCGGGTTCCGTCTCGCCACCTTTACTGACTGCAACGCTAACGCTATTCCCGACGAATGTGACCTTGATTGTGGAGCAACCGTTGGCATGACCGGTGGATCATGTAGCGCCGTCTACCCTGGCTGTGGCGGCAGCGCGGACGAAAACGACAATGGAATCCCTGACGAGTGCGCTCCGGACATTCCAACCGTCTCCGAGTGGGGTCTCATCGTGATGTCGCTGCTGTTGCTCGCAGCGGGGACGCTGGTGGTTGGGCGTCGTCGGTCGGTGTCGGTGTAGGGCGGTTGTCCGAAGCGCCGGCGAGCCTGCACCAAGGCATGCATCTGCCGTTTTGATCCACTCCTCCTTCGGGTTGTGGCGGGTGGGCGTCTTGACGCTTCTGCGTCGTCCTGTTGTACACGAGCGTGCCGACGTACAACTCGTTGAGCAGTATGCCACGGACCTTCGATCGACGTTGCCGAGGATACGAGGCCGTGGGCTATAAGATCTTGCTGCCGGCGAGTGCCTTGCCAGGCTGGCCCGCCGATGTTCCGCTTCCTGTCAACCCCGATTGGAAGAAGGACTACGCAGCCAGCGTCCAACGGTTGGTTCGCGACGGCGTCGATTTCTCACTGGCGAACCTGTTTGTCCACGCATCGCGTACTGTGCCTCCCAATGCGGAAGGCGCGAACCGAGCCCGAAGCGCGACAGAGGCGTTTCTGTACCGTCGTCTCGAAACGTTGTCCGAAGCTGCCGGACGGTTCCGCCTGAACGTCGAGCTACCGATCGCTTTCGACGGGTGGGGGCGAATGGAAGTGGATCTGCTTTGTACAGATCTGCGAATCGTAGTCGAACTGGATGGCGGGCAACATCTGGCCAACACCGATGCCTATCGACGCGACCGGCGCAAAGACATGTTGTTGCAGGAGAACGGTTATTTCGTACTGCGATTCCTTGCCGAGGACGTAGGCAAGCACCTCAACGAAGTCCTCGATGCAATTCTCAGAACGCTATCGCACCGACGAAGAGCGCAGTCGTGAGAATGCGCGGGTCGCCCAAACGCGGCTGTTGCCACCGGGGGCAAGGGCTATACGGCGAAAAGAGGCGTCACAACGCGATGAAATGCGTCATCTTGCGAAAACGAAAACGCAGAATCGTGATAGGGCGCTGTCAGGAAGGGACTTCGGGCAATTCCCACCGTTGCAGAAGTTGTGCTTGCCAAGTTGGACGCCAACCGTTCTTGTTTCCGCCAGCAATTCCAATGTGTCCTTTCCCGAATCAGCGCCACCACCAATTCCGCCCGGTTCAATGACCTCGTAGATCATTGGGCGGGGGATCGACCGCCGCCGTCCCCAAACCAAACCACGTTCCCGCTTCAGGAACGGTGATCGCGTACGCGCCAGCCGGACCGTCGAACCGGCGTAACACTGCATCATCGTAAGCCGCTTCCGCCTCGCGTCGCAGTGCCCAACCGCATAACCAGATTGCCGGATGAAAGAACAGCGCCATCTCCGCGGCGCGCTGGACCAGCAGGATCAGATTGTCCCATCGCCTCAAGTGCGTCAGCTCGTGCGCGATGATGTACTCGATTTGTCGCGACGAGAGACCCCGCACTATCTGCGCCGGCAGAAGGACCACCGGGCGTACGATGCCCGCAAGCGCCGGACCGTGGGCAACGTTGGACACGGCAAGCGTGGCACGACATTTCATCCCCGACCGGTCCGCCGCGCGCGTAAGGAGTTCCGGCAAAGGACCATCGCGTTGCACGCGCGCGGTGTGGCGCAAGAACGACACATACGCGTAGCCGAGCACCAGCCGCAAGCCCAGGCCGGACGCCACCAGCAAGTAACCCAGCGCCGCGATCCCGTAGCGGTCCAAGATCGGTTCTTGCTCGACTGATGAACGCTCGTTCGGGATCTGTCGCCACCCGTATGCGCGCCGCCTCGTCGCGGGCTCCATGTCGGCCGGGAAGGGCCGCACGTCTCCAGTCACGTCTACGGTCACCGTGCGAGATGCGATTGGCGCGGGTTGGCGTTTGAGAAAGCCGTAAAGCGATACCGGCGATGCAACGAGGATCGTCGCCAACGGCTTGATCGGCACCAGACACCAGAACAGGTGGCGCATGGCCGGTGACTTGAGCCGCAGTACTGCCAGCATGGCCACTACCAGCGCCGTCAGGATTGCCAACTCGACGCTCACGGGCCACAGGTGTTCCATCAACCAGCGGCCGAAGTCGTTGAAGGTGTCAAACGGCGGCGTCATGCTCCACCCACCCTGCCATCCTTGTCTCGCAGCTTGCGATTCACCTCGCGCCGGATAGCGCGAATCTCATCCACCGACAGGTGCTCCGAATCGAGCAACTCGCTGACCAGTCCACCAGCCGAGCCGGCGAAGAACCGGTCACACAATTCGCGCAGTGAACGTCGCCCAACCTGTTCGCGCGTCACGCACGGCTGGTAGACATCGGCGCGACCCTCGCGCCTGGAGCGAAGGAAGCCCTTCTCGCGAAGAATGCCCATCATCGTCAACACCGTGTTGTAAGCCATGGGCCTGGTGGTCTTGAGGCACTCTTGGACCTGCCGCACCGTCGCCTGGGACACGCCCCAAACGCAATCCATGATGATTGCTTCCAACGGTGTCAGCCTCATATCGTGTTTCCGTGCCACCAGCGGTGCCCCCGGTCGATTCACCTAAGAACTTAGTTGCAGATTATCGGGCTACCACTGCCGAGTCAACTAAACTCTTAGGGTTTCTGGCTGGGCTAATGTGGCGGCGGCCCCGTTCCGCCGCCGGTCACGCTGCTCTGCCGCCTACGCACCGATACACGCACGGCCGCTCCCGCGTTGTGGCCAATTGTCTCGTCGCGTTCCATCGACTTCACATGGTGAAGCTGAGTTTCATTGGAGGCGGGGGGACCAGCCGCCGCCGCCCCGCGTCTGAGCTGCGTTCCCGGCCCAGAAACGACGACAAGCCACCGATTCTACCCTGTGAAATGTAGCGGACTTCCCGCCAGAGTACCCGTACTGCCGAAAACAGCGCCATAAATGCTTGTCAAACAAGACACTCTGACTGGAGGCGGGGGGAATCTTCTTGAAAGCCCTCTTAAACGTCGAAAACGCCTCGTCTTGCCCGCATCGCCATTCGATGCGGAACACACAGTGACACCAGGGTACACGAGGGGACACAGAAGGACAAGGAATTCAGGCGGAGTACCCGTAAAAGTACCCGTACTTTCTGCATTCCGTGCACGTCGGCGTCTGCGAATCCCATGAGGTTTTGGGCAGAGACGACCTCGGAACGCGTGCTCCGTTACTTGGCTGCTTCCACAACTGACCGTCGCAGTTTGGCAGGATGCGGTTCTCGGTGGCAACAGGTGGTTGTCGAACACACATCGCCTCTGAGGTAGTGGAAGCGGTGCGCCGCTCGGTGCGATGATGGCCAGCCACGTCGCGCCAGGCGCCCTGCCGATGTCGTGCGTTCTGTGCTACCTTGCACCGACGCGAAAAGAAACGGAGTGGATTTCATGATCGACATGAGCGAAGAAACGCTGATACCGGTTGGCCAGGTTCCGCAGAAGCTGCCGCCACGCCTAAGCGGTAAGAGCGTACACGTCACTTCGGTGTACCGCTGGATCAACCACGGCCTGCGTGGTGTCAAGCTCGAGAGTCTCAAGGTTGGCGGCACGACGTATACGTCGACAGAAGCGCTGCAACCCTTCGCCGAAGGGCTCAGCCATCCAAGGGACGTGAGTGCACCCAATAGTGTTCGGCACTCAGATTGCGTGTTGCCACGGATGGGGCGGATGAGGCGTGCGGGCACGTTACGCGGGAGAAATCCGGGGGGCGGTCGGGGCGCGTGCCGGGAAAAATCAGCGCATGCAGAACGGCCGACTCCGTGCGGGCGCGGCGGAGCGGCTAGTACTCCGACCCACGTGAATTGATGGGTCAAACGGTCCTCCTTTGCCGATTTGGGGAATGGATCCCATAGGCAAGGAGGCCGACGATGAAAAAGTATGTGGTGACGCTGACCGAGGAAGAGCGCGCGGGGCTGCGT
>JAJDDR010000081.1 GCA_029260255.1 Phycisphaerae bacterium | reverse complement strand
TACGGCGGTAGTCCTACCCTGACGAACTGCCGGATTGCAGCCAATATGGCCGGCTACAAGGGCGCGGGAATGGCCTGTGATTCCGTTAGCAACCCGGTGTTGACCGACTGCGCCTTCGAGAACAACATCGTGTCGTCCGCGCCGTTGGGAACCGGCGGCGGCGGAATGTACATAGTCGGCGGATCGAGCCCCGAGTTGATCCGATGCTCGTTCGTCGGCAACGCCCTTCGTAGCGGAGCCGGAGGGGCTGTGATGAGCGCGAGTCCCTTCAATGACGTGAAGTTCATCGACTGTTCATTTGTGGACAATTACGCACCCTTGTGGGGTGGGGCGATCCGCAATTGGCACGGAAGGCTCGAAGTCCGCCGGTGCCGGTTTGAAGGAAACTCCTCAGGTTCCGTGGGCGGGGCTGTCTATGGCAATTACCTGGGTTCGGTGATCCTGGTGGATAGCACGTTCGTCGCCAACACCACCGGGGTTGACGGCGGTGCCGTTTACGCCACGAGCAGTTCGATGACGCTGGCGAACTGTGCGTTCTTCGGCAATCAGGCGGCCGACCACGGCGGCGCTGTCATGGGCGACAACGCCACGGTCGATCTCGTCAACTGCCTCTTTGACGGCAACCGCGTGGAAGGCACCGTCACATACAGGCAGGCTGGCGGCGCGGTGGCCAATCAGTTCAGCACGCTCACGGCAACGAACTGCACGTTCGCCAACAACACGGCGGTCAGAAACGATACGAACCCGGCGTCGGGAGTCGGCGGGGGTTTCTATCATGGAATGTGGACACAAACACAGTCCAACCTCACGAACTGCGTCTTCTGGGGCAACAGCGACGGCGACGGAATCGACGAGAGCGCACAGATCTTCGTGGACTTGGAATCGCTTGTGCCTCCGGTGGTGACCCACACGTTGATCCAAGGGCTGATCCCCGGAGGAGACTTCGACGGCGACAACAACAACATCGGCGACGACCCGCTCTTTGTTGACCACGTCGGTGACGATGGCGCTGCGGGGACGAAAGATGACAACCTGCACCTCTCGGCCGGCTCGCCCGCCATCAACGCAGGCAGCAACGCCGCTCTACCGCCGGATTGCAACGACCTGAACGAAGACGGCAACTTCCTCGAGCCGGTCCCGATTGACGGCGACGGCAACCCCAGGATCGACGGCTGCGTTGTGGACATGGGCGCATACGAGTTCGTCGGTGCACCGCCGGCGCCCATTCTCGCTGACTGCGACTTGGATTGCGACGTCAACCTGAACGACTATCTGTGCTTCTCCAACTGCGTTACCGGCCCGGGTGGCGGCGTTCTTCCTGGCTGCGGCACTTTCGACTTCGAGAAGGACAACGACGTCGATTCACTCGATTTCGCGGCGTTCCAGCACGCCTTTGGGACGCATGGGCCGTGACCGTTATCCGTCAGTTAGCTTGATTTACCGATCATCTTAAGCCGGATCGAATCGAGCACACCATCGGGGAACTGGTGGGCCAACGGGTATACGCCGTGACACTGGGCTACGAGGATCTCAATGACCACGACGAACGGTCAAAGACCACTGCTGGCAGACAGCGATCTCCCCGCCTTTCTATGACCGAGAGTTGTGTCAAAGTTGTGTCCAGACTACCCCGAGAACAGTCCGAAACCAGTCTGGGATCCAGTGCGCACTCAGTGCGTAATCCCTTGTAGGACAATGCGTTAACCCTTGTCTCGCCCTGGCTTACGTTTCCGCTTACGCGGCTGCGTGAGCTGAACGTCAAGGATCGGAGGTTTCGGAACCTCCGGGTTGGCTACCCGGAGGTCACCGCCTGAAGGCGCTGGCCACTATGCGCCCACAGGGTCACGAGGCTTGACCAGTGTGATGACGGTAGTTATTGGTCGAGGAAGAGCTGCGCATGCTGCGGTGAGTGACGGTGGCCGGCACTCCATTTCCTCTAGAGTCGAGCCTTGAATGCCCGTCGCGCCCGACCAACCGGGGAGGGGCGGGCGTCAGAGCATTCTGGTCAGTGATGCGCACGCCGGCCGATCGTGGGTCGCGCGCGGGCGTGCCTTGATGTTCGTGCTCACTGCACTGACCGCGTCGATGTGGTTCGAGACTCGCTTGCTCTCAGAAACATGGGGCTGTGCAGGTTGACGTCCCTCTCGGTCGTGATTGGGCGCTACAACTCGCCCAGCGCTGCGGACCCAAACACTCTCAAGCACACCAGGGGCACGTCGCCCCAAGGAATCCGTGTCGACCTCCGGCTGTGGGCGCGATCGCGTTGAATTCCAGATGCCCGATGACCTGAGGTGCCCGCCGGCGAGTTCAAGTCGAACTGCCCTCTCGGACTCGTGCTGCCTCCGACGTCATGGAAGACCACGCCTGCCACCACCAATGGTGGACGGTTTGGATCTGAGCGCGGCACAGCCAGGAACGGCCCTCTGGTGTCTGTGACGCTCGCTACGGGGGCGGGCGGCTTTGGCCCGATGGGGACCTTGCATGTTTTTCTCGTCGAATCGACGAATTGTGGTGTAAGCACCTCGCCGTTTTGGTGTCTTGTCCTGTGGAGGCCGCGGTAGGAACGCCGCAGGCAGGAACCCTGCGGGTGGCCTTTGAGTTGCGAGAGGTTGTGTGCTATATGTGTGGGGCGGTTGCCGGGAACGAACGCCTCATGCCCGAATGATGTGCCACCCGTTCCCTAGGAGAATCGTCATGTCAGGGACTCGTGTAAAAATCGTGCTCGTCGCAATCGCTCATGCGTTCGCGTTGCTGCAGCCGTCGGTTGTGGGGGCTGGAGACAGGCCACCGCTCATCCTCCCGGACGAACTCCGGGACGGGCTCGACATCGTCCATGAGCCCGGCGATAGCAGTTTCTTCAGCGACGTACCGGTCCACGACCAATTCGTGTCGTACGTCGACCAGAACGCCAGCGGACCGCATCACGATGGAAGGACTTGGTGCGGTGCGTTTCTGACGCTTACCGAGGCGCTGGAGGCTGTCAGCGGCCGAGCGTTCATTCGTGTGGCTGACGGCACCTACACTCCGGACGGTCCCAACGGCGACCGCGAAGCTACGTTCCAACTCATAGATGGAGTGATCATCATCGGCGGCTACGCTGGCTGCGGAGCGCCCGATCCCGACGAACGGGACATCGCGTTGTACGAGACCATCCTCAGCGGTGATCTGAACGGTGACGACGTAGGCAACGTGGAGAATCCGTCGCGAGCCGAGAACAGCTACCACGTCGTCACCGGTAGCGGCACGGAC
>JAJDDR010000009.1 GCA_029260255.1 Phycisphaerae bacterium | reverse complement strand
ACCGCGACTGTCAAGGAGCGGCCTCGAACCGCTGCCCCCGCCGGTCGAAGCCGGGCTCAAAGCCGCGTCGATCGATCGGCTGCGCTCCGTCACCGGCGCGTGGCAAGTGGACGGCAACGGCTACCGCGAGTCGTGGTTCCTCGCACTCCCGCCGGAGGACGGTCGCCCGCGATGGCTCTATCAGGTACCGCTCACCGATGAAGACCTCGCGCTGGTCCCCAAGGACGCCACGCTCGCCAAGGTATCGAACTTCCGTCTCGCCGATGTCTATGACGGCGTGATGCACGTCATCGACGCGGTCGGACCCCTCGCACAAACACCGGCCGCCAACGCGATCGCCGCCGCCGAGGGAATGATGGGGCTCCGCATCAAGGAAGACATTCTCGACCTGCTCGACGACGGCTGGGTCGGCTACATCAGCCCCGACAACGGCGGGCTGCTCATCACCGGCATCACCATGCTGGTCGAAGCCCGCGATCCCCAGGGCGTATCCGACCTCCTCGCGCGCCTGACCCGATTCATCGACAAAACAACGGGGTCGGGAGTCGTTTCTGTTGAACAGAAACAGTACCGGAACAAGACCATCCACTTCGCATCCGTCTCCGGTTTTCCGTTGCCCATCGCCCCGGCCTGGTGCGTGTGCGATCGCCACGTCGTCATCGCTCTCTACCCTCAGATGGTAATGCACGCCATCGATCATCTCGACGCCCGCAGCCCGTCCAACAGCTTGCTCGCCAACCCAGACTTCGCACGTGCCCGCAAGATGCTCCCCGACGGATGCAGCACCATCGTTTACACCGACACCCAAGCCGAGATGGGCGACCTCTACAGGGTACTGCTCCCGCTAATGACGGCCGCGACCGGCTGGGCGCGAGGTCAAGGCGTGCGTATCGACGCCGGCATGATTCCCACGGCCGACACCGTCACCCACCACTTGTTCGGCGACGCCATGGGCCTCGCCCCGGGCAGCGACGGGTTACTCTTCACCACGCACGGACCGCTGCCAGTTGGCGCCCCCGCCGCGACACCCATGGTCGCGGGGCTGGGCGTATCGGTTTTGCTTCCCAGCCTCGCGCGAGCGCGGGAGTTGTCCAAACGCGCGGTAAGCACGTCCAACGCCCGCACCATCGTGTACGCGTGCATCCTCTACGCCCACGACAACAACGGCGCCTTCCCGCCGGATCTAAAAACCCTGGTCGATCTTGGGGAGATCATCGAAAAAAACCTCCGATCACCGAGAGACCACCGCGACCGTGTGTCGTACATCTACATCGCCGGCGCCAACACCGACTCGCCGCCCGACACGATCATCGTGTACGAACACCCCGACATCGGCGAGGGCTCGGTCGTTGGATTCGCCGACGGGCACGTCGAGTGGCTCGAACCCGACGACCTCCAACGCCGACTCGAACGACAGAAGAAGACCCCTCCATCGCCGCAACCGTGAAGTCGCGAGCGGGACCAGCGCCAAGGACACGCAATCCATGAAGACCATCATCGAGCCGTTCCAGATCAAGGTCGTCGAACCCATTCACATGACCACCCCGGAGGATCGCGAGCGGATTCTGACCGAGGCCGGCTTCAACTTGTTCCTCGTCAGAGCCGACGATGTCCTGATCGACCTGCTGACAGACTCCGGCACCGGCGCGATGAGCGCAGAGCAGTGGGCCGGCATCATGCGCGCCGATGAATCCTACGCCGGCGCACGCTCCTTCTACCGATTCGAACAGCGCATGCAGGAGATCACCGGATTCGCCCAAGCACTGCCCACCCACCAAGGCCGCGCCAGCGAGAGAATACTCTTCGAACTACTCGGCGGCGAGGGGAAGATCGTGCCCAACAACGCCCACTTCGACACCACGCGGGCCAACGTCGAACACAGCGGCGCCGAACCCGTCGACCTGCCCATCGAGGAAGCCAAAGACCCCAAGAACAGGCATCCCTTCAAGGGCAACATCAACCTGCGAGCCCTCGAACAACTCATCGAGCGCGTCGGCGCAGAGCGTGTGCCCGTCGTCATGGTCACCGTCACCAACAACAGCGGCGGAGGCCAACCCGTAAGCATCGAGAACCTGCGCGGCGTGCGCGCCATCTGCGACCACCATCGCATCCCCTTCTTCCTCGACGCCTGCCGATTCGCCGAAAACGCCTGGTTCATCAAGCTTCGCGAAGAGGGTCAGCAAGACCGCGCCGTCAAGGACATCGTCCGCGACATGTTCGACCTGTGCGACGGCGCCACCATCTCCGCCAAGAAGGACGGCATCGTCAACATCGGAGGCGTCCTGCTCATGCGCGACGCCGAGCTCTTCCAGCAGGCAACGAACCTCTTAATCCTCACCGAAGGCTACGTCACCTACGGCGGGCTCGCCGGGCGCGATCTCGAAGCCATGGCCCAGGGCTTCAAAGAGGTCCTCCGCGAAGACTACCTCGACTACCGCATCCGCAGCACCGCCTACCTCGGCGAACAGTTGCTCTCAGCCGGCATCGCCATCGTCGAACCCCCCGGCGGACACGCCATCTACGTCGACGCGAAGGCCTTTTGCCCGCACATTCCCCAGGCGGAATTCCCAGGTCAAGCGGTGGTCTGCGGTCTCTACCGAATCGGCGGCATCCGAGCGGTGGAAATCGGCAGTGTCATGTTCGGCGGCGGGGGTCACGCGCCGCCGGCCATGGAACTCGTCCGCCTCGCCATCCCGCGCCGCGTTTACACGCAAAGCCACATCGACTACGTCGCCGAAGCAATGATCGAACTCCACGCCCGCCGCGACACGCTCCGCGGTCTCCGAATCGCGTACGAACCCCCCGCCTTGCGACACTTCACCGCCCGCTTCGAGGAACTGTAGATTCGGTACGATTGCACGCACCCGAGCCCGCAAACATGGCGTCGCGCGCGACGAGTTGTCCCCCAGCCTTCTTCAGCAGGCGGAAACACCGCAACATCAACCACGGCGTGGTCACAAGCGCAGTCGCCAACAGCACAGCACCGGTGAGCGAGAAGGCTTCGTGCAAGCGGCGACCCGCCGCGGTCGCGTTCGGCGACCAGTCGGACAAGACGATCGACGCCCCGATGAAGGTGGGGGTTGCGGCTATCAGCACGAACCAAAGGCGCCGCGCACGTGTCACTCGTCGATCCGGGATACGCTCAACAAGCCAAGCGAGGTAGGCCACATAGCTCAGACACCCAGCCACGATCGCAGTCACGAGTACCGACCTTGTCACACCGCTCCGAAGCCACGGCGCCATCGCCAGCGCCGCTGCTGCTACCACCACCATCACGCGCGGCAACAGCCGACTGAGCTCCGCGAGTTTAGTCGACGCCCCGCCGGGTTCACGCGCCGTCGTATGGAAAACAACTACGGCAACCACCACTGTCACCGCAATCGCAGCCCACTTGAGCAACTTGATGGAAAAGTCGAGTCCACCTGCCCCCTCGCTGAACATCGCGCTTGAGATCAAGAACGGCGTTACGAGCAAAGGGGCCACAATCACGAACAGAATGACCGCAGTTGCGATGCGCGTGATCCTGTTGCCACGCACGAAGCGAGAGAACCAAACCGGGTCGGCAAAGATGAGGCGATCATGCTTGAGACTCAGTGCGATCGCAATGCCGCACTCCGGGCACTTCGCCCCCTCGCGCAGCCCGCGCAGGTTGTAATCACATCGGACACAGGTAATGTCGACGACGAGGGTGTCAGGCGACGTCGCGTCGTGCACCGGCGCGGATTGCCGCCGTTCGTCTGCGGCGGACGGTCGCTCACCGCGCTTCGACGCCGCCAGTTCGGCGATGCGATCCGAATAGGAAGACGATCCCGAAGCGTCCGATACGCCCTCATCGCGCGCGGGTGACGCGCCGAGACACGACGCGATCAGTGACGGCAGTTCGCCCGCTGCCGCGGCGACGGCATCGCGGGAGACCGCGTCGCTCAGCGCGCGCAGAAAGTGCTCGGCCGTCTTGTAACGGAACATCGGGTTCTTGTGTGTCGAGCGCTCCAGAATCTCGCGAACACACGATTCGATTCCGCGGTCGTCGAGCGGCGCCGCGGGTAGTGGCGTCGCCGCGTGCTGACTCCGAACCTCGTCGAGCATTCCACCGAACGGAAGTCGCCCCGTCAGAAGCTCGTACAGCGTGATGCCCAACGAATACACGTCCGACCGCTCCGACACGACGCCGTCCGTCGTCTCCGGAGCCATGTACGCAGGCGTCCCCGCCGCGCGACTCCGCTGCGCGGAGCGCCGCGCAACAGCCAGACCGAAGTCCGTCACCACGACCTGCCCCTCGACCGAGAGCATGATGTTCGCCGGCTTGATGTCGCAATGCACGATGCCCCGGGCGTGAAGAGCGCCGACCCCGGAGGCAGCGTCCTCGAGCACGGCGGCGCACGTCGCCACGCCCATCGCGCCAGAGTGCCTGAGGACGGCACTGAGTGACGGACCGTCAATGTACTCCATCACCAGATACGGAACGCCCTCGACGACGTCCGCCGCGTGGATCGTGTTCAACGAGGCATGTCGCACGGCCGCCGCCGCTCTGGCGCCCTCCAGGAACCGCGCGAACCCCGGATCGTCCTCCCCCGTCACCGCGTTCAGCAGAAACTTCACCGCCACGTCCCGATCCAGCACCGTATCTCGCCCGAGGTAAACCACGCCCATCCCCCCGCGACCGATCTCACGTCCCAGACGCACCGCCCCCAATGCGGAAGGGATGACCACCTGCGCAGACGCCAAAGAACCCCCCGAGGTGCGCGTCAACGTGATTTGCGAGTCGCCGGACACCATGTGCGCCTCTAAAAGTGCGTACGGAACGAAACGAGGCCCCGGGTGGCATGCCCACGCTTGCGTGGGCATGAGGCGACAGCTTCCAAGCCCATGCCCACGCAAGCGTGGCCACCCGAACTGCCACCCGCCTCGGGACGCACCCCTAACCTCTCACAAAAGGGTAATAGTATGTCCGAACGCAATCAATCGGTGTACGATGCAGCCTTCGGGGCAGGCTGAATGCGGATTCGATGGTCACCGACCCAGTTCCCGACCGAAACATACAACGCGCCCGATGATTTGCGATAGAATCGAGGTCGCATTCTGAATCCGGAATTCTGAACGGCGGGTTCTAACAAGGAGACCCAACAATGCTGACACGAATTGGCACCCGTTTGCTCGCCATGTCGTTTGTATTCGTGCTCGCGCCGAGCAGCGCCCAAGCCGGCCCCGGCGAACTCGCCGTGACCGAAACGCCGCCCTCAATCCCCGACGGTGCCGCCAAGCCCGGTTCGGACGGCGCCGACGAGTTTCCAAAGTTCGATGAGATCACCAAGGACATGGTCTCCAGCAAGGGGTTGTTCACGCTCTGGTCGTACGACCCAAAGGCCAAAGGAAAGAACAAAGAGAAGCTCCTCTGCCAGATACCCGCGAGCTTCCTGGGCGAGCAGTTTATGCTCTCCACCAGCTACTCCGGCGGCGGCTTCATGACCGGCTTTCCGCTCGACGAACGCGTCGTCAAGTGGGAGATTCTCGATAAGAAACTGCTCCTCATCGAGCCCAACTCCGGCTACGTGTTCAACAAGAGTGAAGAGGTCAACGACGTCGTCCGCCGGACCTACCCCGACCGCATCCGCGTCGCCGTCCCCATCGTCACCAAGTCATCCGGCGGCGATCCGGTCATCGACCTGGGACCCCTGCTCAAGGGCGACTTCGCCGGAATCTCCTGGATGTCCATGGGTCGCGGCGGATCGATCAACAGGTCGCTCAGCAAGTGGACCACGAAAAAGTCCTTCGAGCTCAACGTGGAGATTGGCGTCGAACTCGCCATGAGCAACACCACTCCCGCAGGCTCATACGACAAGAAGATGATCCACTACAGCTTCTGGAAACTCCCCGCCGGCGACTACAAGCCGCGCGTCGCCGACGACCGCGTCGGCTACTTCCTCACCGTCAATCAGGATTGGTCCAAGCCCTCAAACGCGCGCGACCTCTTCAACCGCCACATCGACCGCTGGCACCTCGTCAAACAGGACACCAGCCTCGATCTCTGCGAACCCAAACAGCCGATCATCTACTACATCGAGAAAACCGTCCCCGTCAGATACCGCAAGGCCGTGCGCGACGGAATCCTCGAATGGAACAAGGCCTACGAGAAGGTCGGGTTCGCCGACGCCGTCCAAGTCCGCCAGCAGACCGAAACCAACGAATGGAAAGACCTCGACCCCGAGGACATGCGCTACAGCTTCTTCCGCTGGATCGTTTCCGGCGGGAGCTTCGCCATGGGACCCCATCGCGCAAACCCCTTCACCGGCCAGATTTACGACGCCGACATCATCTTCGATGACGGTATGGCACGCGTCTGGGAACAACAGGCCGACCGCCTTCTCCCGTCAGCCATCGTCGCCGCCAAACTCTCAGACCCCGTCCTCGAGGAGTTCCTCGAAGCCCATCCCGAATTCCGCAGACCCACCCACGATTGGGAAACGGTCAAGCTCGGCAACGACGACGATGAGAAGCTCCGCGCCGCCATGCGCGCACGCCTGCACGACCGTGGGATCCACACCTGTGACTACATGGACGGCATGAAACAGCAGATGGCCGTCGCCCGCTCCATGCTCACCGGACAACCGCGCGAGGTCGTCGACAGATTCCTCTACGACATCATCAAGGAAGTCGTCATGCACGAGGTCGGGCACACCCTCGGCCTGCGACACAACTTCAAAGCCAGTACCATCTACTCGCTCGACGAAATCCGTCGCCGCAGAACCACCGGCGAGCCGACCGTCGGCTCCGTCATGGACTACAACCCCACCCTCTTCATGACCAAGAACGCGTTGGAGGGTCACTTCGTGACACCCACCATCGGCCCCTACGACTACTGGGCGATCGAGTACGGCTACCGCCCCGTCGACGGCTCCTACAAGGCGCCGACAACCGAGGGAGCCGAAGAACCCGAAAAACGCGACGAAGGCAAAGGCGCGGAGCTCGCCTCCGCCAAGGCAGTGTCCGACGACACCGCCAAGGACGCCGTCGAGAAACCCGAGTCGAACAAGCCGTCAGCCCCGGCCTTCACCGGTCCGAACAGCCCTGAACTCGAGATGCTCCACGCAATCGCCTCGCGCGCCGCGGAACCGGAACTCGCCTACGCAACCGACGAGGACACCACGTTTCTCAGCCCCGATCCGCGCAGCAATCGCTTCGACATGGCCGCCGACTCCATCGAGTGGGCCGCCGAACGCATCAAACTCGCCGACGACCGGCTCGACAACGTCCTCGAATGGTCCGTCAAGGACCACGAGAGCTGGTACCACGCCCGATCCGCCTTCGTCAGCCTCCTGTTTGAAAAATCCCGCGTGCTCGATTTCGTCGGGCGCTACATCGGCGGAATCCACACCAGCCGCAGTCATCGCGGCGACCCCGATGCCAGGATTCCGTTCGAGGTCGTCGACGCCGCGGAACAGCGCAAGGCGTTGGCGTTCATCGAAGACCAACTGTTCAACGACGACTTTTTCGCCGCCGCGCCCGAGGTGCTCAACCACTTGGCCGTGCCCCGCTGGTGGCACGACGGAACGAGCGTCAACCGCGTCGTCGACTTCCCCATCCACCGGTACATCAGCGTCTTGCAGTGGCGGCACCTGTTCGATCGTCTCTATCCCAACACCCTGCGCAGAATCCACGACGCCGAACTCAAGTCGACCGCAGCCGACAAGTTCACCGTCGCGGAATACCTCCAGCGAATCCAGGCCGCATGCTGGTCGGAGACCACCGCCCGCAAGCGTACCACCGCCGGAAACTGGACCGACGCGTCCCCGTTCATCTCGAGCGTCCGTCGCTCGCTGCAGCGCGAGTACATCAACGTGCTGGAACCACTCGTCCGATCGAAACCCGGCGACGTCGTGTCGCCCGATCTGCACGCCATGACTCAGCACTCATTGCGAACCCTCGGCACCCAGATCAACGGCATCCTGACCGCCGGAAAGCTCGATTTCGCATCGGCCGCCCACCTGACGGCCTGCCAGTCCCGCATCGAGCGCATTCTGGCCCCCAAACTCGACGAATACGGCATGCGTTTCTAGGCTGACCCCACTAACGGGGTCGGGAGTCGTTTCGGCGCCGCCGCGTCCTCACGCCCCGGCGCAAAACGAACCCACCGATCAGAACCGCGACCGTCAAGGAGCGGCCCATCCCGCCGCGCCCGCAAAGCACCGCCCCACCGCAAAGCACCATGCGCCGGGTGGCCGGATTCTGCCGGACGGGATTGGTTACCCGCTGGATCCCGGCTGGAGGTTTCAGCCTGTTTCAATACCTCGCATCCTTCTTCACCGAGCTTTCCTGGCGCAAGCAAAACGAAGCTACCAAACCCCCTCTCGCGTAGTGCCGGCGAACCTCCGCCGACGCCCACTCCCCAATCGCCAATCCCCGCTTCCACCGATTGCGGAATTGCGGAGTCAAGGTACGATCCACCGCCCGCGAACGATACTCAGCAAGAGTGTGACATGAAGACACTTTCAGCCATCATTGAAACGCGCGGAGTTGTCAGAGACTTGCAGAGTCGCGGTCGCACCGTGGGATTCGTACCCACCATGGGCGCGCTGCACGCCGGGCACCGCTCCCTGATCGACGCGGCCCGCGATCGCAGCGACGCCGTGGTCGTCAGCATCTTTGTCAACCCGACCCAGTTCACACAGGGAGAGGATCTCGACCGCTACCCCCGACCGATCGAGACCGATCTCGAACTCTGTCGCCATGCCGGCGTGGACCTCGTGTTCCTGCCGACAGTGGAGACCATGTGCCCGCAAGGCGCAACGACCGAGGTCCGCGTGGCCGGGCTGACCGCTGGTCTTTGCGGGAGTCACCGCCCCGGCCACTTCGAAGGGGTAGCCACCGTCGTCGCCAAGCTGTTCAACATCGTCCCGGCAAACACCGCGTTCTTCGGCGAGAAGGACTACCAACAACTCAAGACAATCGAACGCATGGTGCGCGATCTCGACATGCCCATCGAAATCTCCCCCTGCCCAACCGTGCGAGAATCCGATGGTCTTGCCGTCTCCAGTCGAAACGCCTATCTCAGCCCCGCGCACCGCGAGCAGGCCGCCTCGATCTCCCGCGCCATGCGCAGCGCCGGCGAATCTCACGAATCCGGCGAGCTAAACGCCGGTCGCCTAATCGCGCAGATGGAGTCCGAAATCCTCGACGCGGGTCCGGCCGACGTTGACTACATCAGCATCGTAGGCGCCGAAACGCTCGAAGACATCGAGACGGTGGACCAACCCGCGAGAATCTGCATTGCCGCCCGAATCGGCGGCTGCCGCCTGATCGACAACATGCCGCTGGGCGCACCGCGCGCCATGCGATAGCATGCCCCGCGGCGTGGACCGAACGACCAAAGCACCAGCTTGAAAAGGGAAGTATGTATCCTGAACTCTGGGTAATGCCCGGCACCGGGTGGACGCTGAAGAGCTACGGCTTCATGATGATGGTCGGCTTCCTGAGCTGCGTCTACTTAGCCATGCGCCGTGCCATGCGCGTCAAGTGTGATCCCGACGCGGTGCTCAACGTCGCCTTCGTCGCCCTGATATCCGGCGTGATCGGCTCCCGCGTGTTCTACGTGGTCCACTACTGGAAGGACTCGTTCGCCGACACCGCCAACCCGTGGTTCGCGGCCGTCAACCTAACCCAGGGCGGGCTGGAGTTCCTCGGCGGCGTACTGGTCGCGGCGCCAATCGTCGCGCTGTACATCTGGTACAAGGGCTGGTCGATTCGCTTGTACGCCGATTTCGTCGCCATCATGATCCCGTGGGCGCTCGGCTTCGGGCGCATCGGGTGCTTTCTGAACGGCTGCTGTTTCGGCAACGTCTGCACCGATGCCCATCAGAACGCCGCGTCCGTCATGGCCGTCGAGTTCCCGTTCGGGAGCCCCGCCGCCATTCGACAGTGGGAGGAGCGCCGCTTCACCGTGCCGGCCGAGCTGATCTTTGACGGGTTCCGGAACGACGCCACCCTGCCGTTGATGGAATCGTATACGCTGAGCCGCGATCTCCTGGCACTCAGCCCCGAAGCCCGCGAGAAGCCGTTCAGGAAGTTCGAGCACATCAAGGAAACCTACGACATCGCCAAAGCCAAATCGCCGGACAGCGAGACCACACGGAAGCTGGCCACGGAATACGCGATGCTCAAAGACGCCCGCGACATGCATCGCGTTCAGATTCTCCCGCTGCAGGCAGCGCAGCGCTACCCGTCGCACGTCGATCCGAAACGATCCTCGACCTACGACGAGATCCGTGCGCTCGCCGCCCAACACCCCGCGCTCTGGGTCCATCCAACACAGCTCTACGCCACCGCGTCCGGTCTCTCGCTGGCGCTCTTGCTGACCGCCGTGTTCCACCGGCGTAAGCGCCACGGGGTGTGTTGGGGACTCTTCCTGATCGGTTACCCGATCGCGCGCATCTGCCTCGAGAAGATCCGCAACGACAATCCGCTCGACACGTTCGGCCTGACCGTCTCGCAGGGTATCTCGGTCGCCATGATCCTCATCGGAATCATCTGGCTGGTCGTTATTTACAGGTTCCTCCCCGAGCGATCCCCCGCCGCCGTCCCCTGGATCCCCCCCGAAGAGGAACCCGCCGCCTAGAACGGCGTTCCGCATTCGGGGCACCGGCGGTTCGGCAACTGCCACAACAGATAGTCGCACTTCGCGCACCGCGGCTCCTCAATCTCGAGCGCGATCTTCAGACCACACGAGCCGCAGTTCGACTTGCCGGCCGGGACTTCCAACGACTCCGTACACCTCGGGCACGCAAACGCGATGCGCGCCGACGTCGATTGAAGCCCGGCGATCTTCCCCAACTGTCGAAGCTTCGAGACGATCAGAAGCAACAGCGTCCCGCTCGCGTCCAAGACTCCCACGGCGCCCAGCACGCGGTAGAACAACTCATCGCGCGGTTCGTAGATGATCGCCACCGACCACATCACCCCAACGGCAGCGATGCATACGATGGTACCCCAGAGCAACCGTGTCGCCGCGGACCGGCCCGGCACACGCATCAACACACACACATGCGCAAGCGAGAACGCGATCACGCCCACGACTCCCGTTGCCCTCGCGAACGCCATGTTGCCCGTCGGCTCTGCCCAGATGCATACCAACACCATGACCAGCCCGACCGCACACGCCGTCAGCCCGGCCAGCGACAGCGCCTGCCGGTACCGCCGCTCGAGCAGACCGGCGAACGGAATCGCCAACACGAAGTAACCCGCCAGCGCGCCCGTCCCGAGGATCGCGCGCTCCCAGGTCCAATCCAGCGAGTTGGGCAGCCAGAAACACAGCAACAGAACGCACAGATTGACTCCGAACACGAACAGTCCGAACCGGCTCAGCACGACCAGCCGCTGCCGTTCGATCGAGGCGGAGCAGGCCATGGCAACGCCGCTGTGAACCGCCAACGCGCCCAGCGTCAGCAGAATGCGCCCGGTCGTCCGATTGAACTGCCCCGCCAGCAACGCGGCGACTGCGACCAGCGCGCAAGTCGTCAGCGAGATGACCAGGACGCGCAAGAACCAGCGCTTCAATTGAAGATTCGCGGCCGTCGTATCGACAGTCATGTTCATTCTCCCTGACGCGTCCCACCAAACTCGCTGCGCAGCACCTTCGCCAACATGGCCGCGCAGTCGTCGGGGGTTCTCAGATTCGCCTCGGTGAACGCCTCGTGATGCGAGTTCCACAACCCCGCCCACACCACCGTGCCGTCGGCATCGAGGATGTAGCAGTGAACGCCTCCGACACCACCACCCCCGATCAGGTACTCCGACAGAAGCGCGTAGTCGGTTTCGATCGGATGCTCCCTGACGTGGGCGGCGAAGTCGGCCGCGCTCTCGCGGAGCATCTTGGCCTGGTTCATGCGCCACGGACCTTTGATGGACACGCGCTCATCGGAAACGGTGACTTCCGCGATCGAGGCATCCGAAAGCGCAGCACCGATCGTCGTCGCCGCGTGGCGGTCGTGCGACATCGTCGCCCCGCGACGCACGGCCGCCGGAAAGACGGTCACCGACGTGCGGCCGAGCCGCTGCATGAAGAGGCGGTTGCCCTCTTGATTGGCAATGCCGCCGCACCCGGCCGTGCAGACCGGCAGTGAAAGACCGATCACCAACACATTCATGAATCTCGCTCGAATCAACATCCCATGCTCCTCTCGAGTCAGTCCCGTTTTGTGGGCATCCACTTACACCTCAACGAAATAAGAGACGGTCAGCCGGTCACTCCCGCCATGAGAAGGCGGCCGACTTCACCGATCAAACGCTTTCGCCCGCCGTCGCTGAGCAAACCCAACTCGCGGCTGATGTTGGCGACGTTTCCCAGCCCGATGATGGCCCAGGCGGCGACGGTTGCATCCGGTGCCGCTACCTTGGCACTCTCATCGCGACACGCGGACACCTGCCCGCGGATGAAGCGATGGAAACGTCCGTACATCTTACGCAGCGCGTCGCGAATCTCCGGTTCGTCTGCCTCGCTGAGCCCGGCGTGGATGATGCGGTGCAATCCCGATTCGCCGTAGTGCTCGGCTTCGTGTCGGACGAGCCGCTTGGCGGCGCCGGCCGCGTCGTCAGCACCTTTCAACACGTCGCGCCAAGACTCCGCCGCCTGCTCGTAGACGTGATCGATCGACGCGATGAACATCGCCTTCTTGTCAGGCCACAATCGATAGAGGATGTTCTCCCGAACACCGCAGCGCCGGGCCAACTCCGCCGTCGTCGCCCGCCGATAGCCGAACTCGGCGAACGTCTGCGCGACGATCGGAACCAACTCCTTTCGCCGCGCACCAACCTGACTGGGTCGCCCCATCCGATGACTCTCGATTGCTATTGCGTCGGTACCGTAAGTCTCCACTTACACTATGCATCACGTTTGGAGAGTTGTCAAAGGGGTTGCCCCGAAATCGACAAAATGCGACATGCGGACATCCGCGCGGGCTGAAGCCCGCGGCTCGCAACGTCGCGGAAGTCCTGAGACGGGACCTACGGGCACGTGGACGAGGCGGCCGGGTGCTGGTCGACGACAAACACGTCCGTGCCGGCGAGCCGGGCGCGCAGGGCCTCGTCGAAAGTGCGCGGAATGCCGCTGTCGTCGTCCACGGTGGACATGAGGAAGTAGCTGTTGGTGGTGAGGGCTACGTGCTGGGAGCAGTTGGGACCGTAGACGCCGGGGACGTAGTCGATCTGTCCGGCCTCAGCAGCGTTCGTGCCGATGTCGGGAAGCATTGCCAAGCTGTCGATTGTGGCGGCCGCGAACACATCGAGTGGAACGCCGAAAGCGTCCATCATCGCACCCGACGGCAACGGATCGGTGATGTCCATGCGCTGAAAGAACGGTGTCGTGACGTGATTGAGCCCGACGTATGTACCGCTCGCGCAGCGCCACCAGTCGTCGGTACCGCCCAGCGTCTGCACGCAGGATTCGTCCCAGAATGCGTGGTACAGCTCTGCGCGGAGTACCGCTCCCGCCTCCGCGCTTGCGTCTATCGCTGCAACGATCGCGGGATCATCGAACGCCTCGGTCGACGGAGGGAACGCGGCATCGAACACGGCCCGAACAGTCGTCTGCGACGGATCGAACTGCGCCGCAAACCAGTCGACGTGGTCTCGCGCGCCGTTCGCGCCGGCCGAGGTCCCGGTGAACAGGATCTCGGTGGCCGTGCTGAGCGGCGGCACCGTTTCTTCACCGTTGTCGGAGGTGACGCCCCCCGCGAGGAGCATGTCCAGGGCGGCCTCCAGGATGCGGTGCCCGCGGAAGTGCAGCGAGTAGGTCTGATCGGGGTCGACTTCCGAACTGAGCACGGCGTTGGATCGCGTCCCGGTCCAGGAGTCGGAACTGCAGTAGTAGAAATACACCAGGTTTGCAGCGGCGAGCGGGCTCTCTGCGCGGTTGAAGATGCCTTGACCCGCGATGGAGTCGTGTGCCCAAAGGGTGCTCATCTTGGCGGCGGTGTAGACGGGGTGCAGACCGCACCATCTGCGCATGCAGTTTTCGAAGTCGCCGCAACCGCCTCCACCCTGGATGAAAAACACCCAACGATCCAGGTTGCCGTTCTCGGCGCGCCGGATGTAGAAGACACCCGGCGAGCCGTCGTTGCAAACTGCGTCCGGGGCATTGATGGTGACCTTGTGCATATCCGGACCAGCGGCCATCGTCGGGCTCGGTGGATTCCCGCCGCACCCACCGGCGAACTCCACGGCGATGGGGCGGACAGCACAGCCGCCGTCAGCGGGGTTGCCCGCGCCGCTGAAGCAGACCTGGAGATCCTTGAAGTCGGCCGCGTCAACGTGACCGTCGCTGTTGCCGTCGGCGAACGCGCACGACTGCGTGCCATCGTGTGTCACCGACGGACCGGTGTGGCAGGCATCGAACGCCGCGTAGTCATCGAGATCGACGTCGCCGTCCTCATCGACATCGCACGGCACCAGCGGTCCCGGCTGGGCACGTAACACTCCGGCAGAACCGAACGCCGGCACCACCAGGATGGTCGCCAAGTGGAGCATAGTGAGCGAACGGCGCGCCACGCACGCCCCCGTGCTGAGCTTGGGCGCAGACGAGTTTCCACAGTCTCGGCGCATCATAGTATTCCCTTTCGTTACCCGGGCCCGATGACTCCGGCGAGGCGGTACGCGTCGTACCACCTGCCTTACTCCATTGCGCTATGCATTGTAGCAAGGCTGCGTGTGCGTTTCCAGCAAGCCCGAATGTGATGGAGTGACCGAGTTCTTCTGTAGCGGCACCCCTTGTGGGTGACGAGCACGGAGCGCCGCCTCCATACTCGCCGGGCACGGGGTCCGACGCTACATGGGTTTGCATTGTCTCGAAACCCGTCGTGAGAAATGCGAGTCCAGACGCATTCCGGGCAAGACGGCCCGCTTCGCTCCGCCCAGCATGACGTGCAACCCCTCATGCTCCCTTGTCATCATTGAATCGGATCGGGCGCCCCGCCCGACGCGCACGGGATATTCGTGAGCACGGGCGGTGCGGGCAGCGTGTCGATCTGCCAATCCGGACCGCGCCAGATCACGCAGTGCAAATAGCTCCAATTGGACGACTCCGGGTAGCGCCCCAGGTGGGGCTGCGGGTGCAGATGCCCGTCGATGAACACCGCCGCGGCGTGCCCGTCGACGAACGTTGCGTTGAACTCGAAGTCCCGACCGTGCCACCCGTGAATCGGCGTGGTACTCACGGCATCGGCGCCACTCAGAGACGAGCACCCGTCGATGCCGTAGTTGCGCCGCGCTGCGAAACGCCCGCTATTCTCCAGGTACATCAGGGTCAAGGACGGCACCGGCACGCGGGAGGCCGGGCGCAGGAACGGCGAGTTGCTCGACAACAAACAACCGCCGCCCGCCACCCCGATCCACATGGTGCTGGCGGCGTAACTGTTGCCGTAATGGTCGTAGGAAGTGAGTTTTCCATCGCGCCAACTCACATAGTTGTACCCGGTGTACCCGTAATCTCCCGGGCAACGGTAGACGTCAAGGTCCAGTTCTGTGTCATCGAGCCAGTTGACGCCGAACAAGCCGGGATCGTTCAGATGGTCGGCGAACACGTCGCCGTAAATCACGCGATTGAGCGGTCGCGTCGACGGACCCCTTCCCGCCGCCGTTCCCCACTGCGACGCGGTTGGATCTTCACCGGCCGTCGGCTCTCCCACGCCGCTCTTGCCGCCCCACACATAATTGTGCGCCTTGGTCGGACCGACCTCGGCATTGCGATGCGCCGGCACGAGGAAGTCATCGGCATCCGCGGCCGCGTAGATCGCGCTCGCCTCCCCGATCTGCCTCATGTTTGCCAGACATCGGACGTGTTTGCCCGCCCGCCGCGCTTCACCCATCGCGGGAAACAACATGGCAATGAGCACGGTCACCGTGCAGACACCGGTGGTGACCTCCGTCAACGTCACCGCTCGCCGGAGGGCGGGGTTCACGATACGCGTTAAACACATGTCCTTCATAGCCCGCTCCCGGTAAACGCCTGTTGAAATGAATCGTAGTCGTCCAGATCGACGTCCGCGTCGGAGTCGAAGTCGAACATGTCGCATCCCTCTGACGCGGCCACGCCGTTCGCGCCGGTGAAGCACGCTTGCAACGCAGACCAGTCGATGAGATCGAGATCTCCGTCGTTGTCGGCGTCCCCGAACGGCGCGACCGCCAGTCCGGCCAACGCGCCGACGGGCATATCCAATGCGACAGTGCCGCGCGACGCTCCACTCGGAGAGAACCTCCCCAGAGTCGCCTCGATCCAATCGCCGGCCAACAGCAGGTTCCCGGCGACGGCCGCCAGGCTCGTCGCGCGCATCGATACGGTCGGCAACTCGTCGGGACAGCAGCCGAGCTTCGGCGGGACGCCCGGACCGCTTCGCTGACAGATGAGGATGGCCGCGTCGGCCGAGTCGACGTCGCCGTCGCAGTTCAGATCCGCCCGGCGGCATCCGAACGCGACACCGCTGATCGCATCGCACGCGTCGAAGATCGCGGTGTCATCGCCGTCCACATCGCCGTCACCGTCGAGATCCGCGTCGCACGGACAGGCGTCGCCCAGCGAGATGGACGAGAGCAGCGCGCCGGTGGATGCGTCGAGCTTGTGCACGGTCGACGGGTCGGCCGCGTCCGGCACCAACAGCCGATTCGGACCCACCGTCGCGGCGATCGGCCCGCGCATAGCGATGCCGTTCGCGCCCACGTCAAGCCGCTTCACCGGACCGGCGAGGTCCGGCGAAACTGCGTAGATCGTCTTTCCGAGAATGTCCACGAAATACAACCTTCCGGCGTGCGCCACCACGTCGCCGTAGATCCCCGTGCCAAACCACGTCAGCGTGCGCTCCGTCACTTCGCCCGTGTCGGGGTCGAGTCTGTACAAGAACGGGTACCGCCCGCCCGCGCCCAGGGCGAACAGGTCCGTTCCGCTGAACGCCAGCCCCTCCCCCCCGCCGAGCGGCGTCTCCGGCAACCCGAACGATGCGATCGTCTCGCCGGTAGTCGGGTCGAGTTCCAGAATGCTGCCCGCGGACGCATCGAGGCTCGTTGCGAACGCCCGCGGCTCGCTCTCGCCGGCCTCCTCCGGTGGCGGTTCAGGCTCCGGGGGTGTCAGGTGAATCTCCAACTCGTATCGATCCACATCTTCGTAATCATCGAACCAACCACCGCCGGAACACGCCACGAACGGGTCATAGTCGATGTCGTAGGCGTTCGAAACACCGATGTAGTAGTCACCGGGCAAGTCGAGTACGACGTGCAGGTGCGCGTCTCCTATCGCTTGCGCCAACTCGTAACCACCCGCGGTAAACAACCGCACAACGCGATCCCGGACACCGCAGGGACTGCTCACGAAAACGATGTCCATCACCGTAGAAGGGATCGTCGAGGTAACCAGCAGCAGGTCGACCGCTTGTTCGATGTCGTCGCACGGCCCATCGCCCAGCGTGCCGCCACACAGAAAATCGCCCGCGCCCACCAGGATGGGCTCCATCACGTCGCCGATGCTGTCGTCGGGCTCGCTCCCGCACGTCGGCATGGAACCCGGCGACATTGTGAACGTAACCGTGTACCCGCCGGTCGACCCAGGCCCCCCGTCCAACGCGTGCAGCGACAACGGCACCTCCGCGGGGTTCGTTGGATACGGACTGGCAACGGGGATAAGCGGGTCCATCGGCGGTCGGGACCGGGCGCCCATGATTGCCACCCCAATCACCGCAGTCTCGGGAAGGCTCGAAAACGGACCCGCGCAACGCGACTCGAACGACACTTCCAACGCACCCGACGCGGTCGGTACCGCGCGTTCCAATGTCTCGCTGCCGTACCCGTACAGTTGGATCACCGGCTGCAACACGTCCGGCGACCCGGGTTCCGGCGTCACCTCGATGTGCAGGCTCATGTGAATCGGCGCGGGCAGCTCGTAGAAATCCACATCGCCGCGAAACGCACCGAACTTCCCGTCGCCGATAAACGCCGAGAACTGCACCGTCCCCTGTCCGGTCAGCCCGGTCTGCGTCGCTTCCAGCAGCGAATCGTTCGGCTCGAAAGGACCGTCGGCTTGATCCGCTACCGGCGTCATGTCGATGGCGATGTCGTAGAACCCGACGCTGCCGAAACGCTCCCCGGCCTCATCCGGCGCCTCGCGTGTGCCAGTCACTGCAATCTCGACATCCCCCGCTTCAAGAACCGCCACCTCGATGCGCCGCACTGCGTCATCGGCGCGAGGAACGTCGTGCTCGCCAATGGAAGCGCCGGCCACCTCGACGCTCAATATCGGGTCCAACGCGAAGAACTGCGCGGGCGTCACCGTCACCACAACGGTGGCGGGACCGTCTGCCGTCAACACGTAACGATCGGTGTCGAGACGGCCGTCCTCGCCGTCGCCAATGAACTGATCCGCCGCTGAAAACGGTAGCGCGTCAACGGGGACCGAGTTGTCGTCCACCGGTTCGATCGACCCGTCAAGTGATGCCGCCGGCGACAACGCAATCGAAAGATCATAACTCCCGCTGCCGGCGGCGCGACCCGTGGAGGCGTCGACGGGCGAATAGATGGGATTGAGCGCATCCGAGACGCCCACGAAGTAGAACCCCGCCGCGAGAACGTACGTGTGCAGCACCGGCTTCGCGTCGGCGTGTGACGCATCATCGTTCCGCGCGATCTCATATCCCGCCGAGTCGAACACGCGAAGGTATCCGTCCAACTCGGCATCGGCCGACGTCATCTCGGCCGTCAGAAGCAACGGCAACTCTGCCTGCGCGGTGATCTCGACGAAAAACAAATCGCGGTCGGCTCCGCCCAGCGGACCGTTGCCGATGACGCCGCCTGCTACCGTAACGCTTCCGACGTCGATCAAGCCGGAATCCGTTGCGCTGCCGGTCACGTCGTTGGGTTCCACATCGGCGGCGGCACTCCTGCCCGCCGATGCGACGAGAAACAGGGCCAACGTAATGGACACGGGTGTCGACAGACCGAACATGAATGGCCTCCTTGCGATCGTGGACACGCTGAGTTGCGAATCCGAATCCTACCGAGCGGGGTGCTCGACTACAACGGAAAACGGCCTCAACCCCCGCGAATCACGCGAGGTTCCGCTCAATTGATTAGCAACGCATACCGACATACGCCGCCGCCTCCGACAGTCATGTCGTGCGCCGGCGGGAAATCTGACACGGAAAATGAAGAATCTTTGCAGGCGTTCAAGTGCCCCAGAGGAAGTTGCCATCGCCACGGGGACACTTCATCGACCCACGGATTCGCCAAACGAGCCATCAAGGAGCGCAAGTACGCGGTCAGCTTGAACCGGCCGGCTTCTCCCGATAGGATCACCGCCCGGCGGATCGAGGCAGCGGTCACGGTGTCGGAAAAACTCACTTTGGAGGCGCGAACGATCATGGATGAGGTGCGGAATTCACGGTTCACGACGTTTCGGACAATAACGCGAGCGCTTTCCCGCCGGTGGACGGTCTGTGGTCTGTTCACGTTGCTGGGTTTGACGACCGGTTGCGATCCGTGCATGAACAATCCATGTAACGACGGGATTGCCTGCAACGGCGTTGAGACCTGCACCGCCGATGGTGGGCAGGCCGTATGCACGGACGGCACGCCGGTGTCCTGCGATGCCCCCACGGCCTGTACCGAACCGGACGGCGCATGCGTCGATGCCGGCGAAACCACAGATGACGATACGCCGGCGCGCGTCGATGTCCTCCAACTCGGCAACTTCTTCTATCCTACGGGGATGTTTCGCTGCGCGGACGAGGAGGGTGAGCAGCCGCCCGACGAGGGCTGTCCGACCGGAGCAGGCTGCGACGCATTCCATTGGCATAGCGACACGGTGACGGCCATCTCGTCGGTCTCGGACGACGACATCGCGAGCGAAACCGCCATCAGCGATCCGGATCCTTGCAGGTGCGGACACGGCAAGGTCAGCGAGGTCATCCGCACCACGATTGACGTCAGTCAACTCGATATGTCCGTCTACCTTGAAGTGGCGAGTCTCTCCGAGCTGCCGGCCGCGGGCACCTGTCCACCGTAGCACGCTGCCCGACCGTGTCCTGTTGCGCAGCGACACGGACTTCGCGCAGACCGGGCATCCGTACGGCCGGTCTGCTGGGCGTGCGGTTCATCTTCCGCCTGGACGCAATGCGGACTGGTGCTCCGACACACCTGATTCGAAGCAGCGGCATGAACCGAGCCGCGACCGTCAGGGAGCGGATGTGTGCAAGACACTCGTATCCCAGGCAACCGCTTCCTCACCGCTGCGGCTTGCCCAACGTTTCCGCGGCACATTGCGGATTGCGGATTGACGATTGCGGACAGCGAGAGGGCGCTGCTTGACGGTCGCGGTGGGAGTACGCCGCTCCTTCCCAGTCGCGGTCCGGAAGGCGGCGATCAGAACCGCGCCCGTCAGGAAGCGGCCCCGGGCGCCGCGATGGGGTGAATCACTCGATCGAGTCGAGCGCGACATACCCGGGCCGCGAGCGCGACTGTTCGCGCGCTCCGAACGGGACGATGCGGGGTGTCGAGGTTCCAGGGCAACTCACCGATGACGGTCCCGGCGATGGTCCGTATTCCGGCGGTGAGGTTGATGTGAGTTGCCTTCGACTACTGGATTGCGACGAGTGACGTGGCATCTGGCGCAGGACGCGATCGGACACCGCGGCGCGTTCTCGTCACCCACGCGGTGTGACGCTACAAGTGATTTGCTCGGGATGACGACGCAGATGAGCGGTGGCGGTGACCGGGCGGCGATTCGTGTGACGGGGGGGCATCAGAGCTCGCGTTGACGGCCGGGGGGGAGATGCTAGGGTACCGGGGACGTGGGGTGTGGTGACGGTGTCTCCGGCGGGGGCGGAGCTTTTTGATTGAGAAGTAGCGACTATGAAGATCGGGTTTAGCTCGCTGGTGTGTCCGAGTTGGGACCTGGCGACGATCGTGGCGAAGGCGGCCGAGTACGGGTTCGACGGCGTGGAGATTCGCGGGGTACGCGGGGAGTTGCAACTGCCGCGCGTGCCGGAGCTGGCCGCGAACGCGGGGGCGACTAAGCAACTTTTTGCGTCGGCGGGCGTGGAGTTGGTCTGTCTGGCGACGAGTTGCTCCTTCGCCGCGCGCGATCGCAAGGAGGTGGCCCGCAATCGCCTCGAACTGGAAGAGACCATCATATTGGCCTCCCGGCTGGAGTGCCCCTTCGTCCGCGTGTTCGCGGGCGACGTTCAGAAGGGTGAGCCCAGGGAGAACACGCTGGCGCGCGTCGCCGCGGCGTTCACACGGGTCGCGCCGTTCGCGGCCGAGCACAAGGTCACGATCCTGATTCAGAACGCCGGGGACTTTTCGGGCAGTGCCGACGTGTGGTTTCTCTCCGACAGTGTCTCGCACCCCGCGGTTCGTATCTGCTGGAATCCGTGCGTCGCGATGACGCTGCTGGAGAGGCCGACGATTTCGATTCCGCGACTCGGCGGGCGCATGGGCATGGTCCACGTGTGCGATGCCGCGTTCGACGAGACCGGCTTCATGTCCGACGGCTACAAAATCCCCGGGCAGGGTCACGTCGGCTGGTCCCGCGCGATCGACCTGCTCAAGGGTACCATCTACCGGGGCTACCTGATGTTCGAGTGGCCTAAGCTGTGGGACTCGTCCCTGCCGTCCGCCGACGACGTGCTGCCCCTGGTCGCGGCCTACCTTCGAGAGCGCGTCACGGAGCAGCAGCCGGTCCTCACCGCTTACAAGGGCGACAAGAATGCACCGATCTACCGGTCTATCCCGCCGGCCGCGAGCGTGCGCCCCGCATGACCGCGCCGGTGGCGGCTAACGACCTCCGCGCTGGTGTAGTGCCTCGCGCGGATGGCATTTTTCCGAGCCCCGACCGTGAGGGAGGCGACGCGCGGAGACACGCCTGCAACCGCTCCCTGCCGGTCGCGGTTCGGTTCAGGAAGACGTCGTCATTCCTGAGACACCACACCGGCGCACGACCATGGGGTGCCGCACCGTGACACTTTCCATGACCGGTAACGGACTAATCGTGCTTGCGCCGCTCGCGCTCGTCTGCGCCGTATGCCTGCGCCTCACGCGCGATCGGCGGTTGGTGACCGTGTTGTTCTGGCTGGCGGTGTGGGGGATTGTCTGGGTGGGTTTCTCGATCCCCGTATTCCATCGACCGCCCGCCGAGCCCGTGCTGCGATCCGGCGGGACGCTCCTGCTGGTGGCCGGTCTGTCGACACTGCTTTGCGGATTCGTCGCGGCCGAGGGCGTGGGCATCCGCCGATCGCGCCGACGGGCAATGTTCGTGGATCCTGATCGCCTGCTCACCGGGCATGAGTCTTGGCCTGCGTTCCGCAAGTCTGCCGGCGCGGTCTGTGTGTTGTTGCTTCTGCTGACCGGCTACGAACTGGCGTCGGCCGCATCGGTCGGCGTGGTTTCGGGAAGGCTCCGCGCGCTGGTTCTGTCGCTGTCCGGCGCCGCCGCCGCCGCCGCGATGTTCGCGCTCACCGCCCGTCGTTGGAGCGTCAACTTGGCGGAGTTGGCCATGGGATTGGCCACCTTGGGCGCTGCTTCGACGGCGTTGCTCCTGGTTCCGTCCGCGCCGCAGTCGGCGGAAGAGCGCTTCCCGATGGTCTTCAACGCGTTGATGGCCGGGCTCGCCTTGATGGCGGGCTTTTGGGTCTGGATCGGCAGAGTCTGGGCGCAGCAACTGGACAACGGGCGTGCATGGACGTCCGCCGGCAGAATCTCCAAACTGTCCGCCGGCTTCGCGTTCTTCGTCGCGTGCCTCGCGCTGATCAACGGGTCGTTGATCGCCGCCTGGCCGAGACTGGGACCCATCGGTGTGTTTGACGACTCCCTCGGGAGAATGGCCGCATCCGTCGCGGGACACCTCTTGTTGCTTCTGGTCGTGCTGTGGTGCGGGCGAACCACGGGGCGATTGAGCTTCGGTGTGCTGGCCGTGTTGGTCGGTTTCTCGTTGGTCCTGCTCATTCTGACCCGGGCGAAACCGCTGGCGTCCACCGTTCATCGAGGCCCCGTCGCCGCTGGCGGCATTCCCCTGACACTCGGAGCGCACCGCACATGAAGCCCACGCGCGCCCATCGACTGATCCGCATCGTACGGACCCTTCAAACCGGCAGGCGTTGCGGCGCGGACGCCCTGGCCGACGACCTCGGAGTCAGCCGGCGAACGGTCTTTCGCGACATCAGCGTTCTGAAAGACGCCGGCATCCCCTGTTCGTACGACGCGCAGACCGAAAGTTACGCGATCGACCACGCGTACTACCTGACACCGCTCGACCTGTCTCTGGAAGAGGCGCTCGCGCTCATGCTCCTTACGAGAAAGTTCGTCGACGACCGCATCGTCCCGCTCTCATCGGCGGCGCTGTCGGCCGGTATGAAGATCGAGATGGCGCTGCCCTCGGATATCCGCACGCACTGCGGCGCCCTGTTGGACGGAGTCGAAGTCGGAGGCCTCCAGGTGTCGGACGTAGACGCCGTAACCGACGCACTGCTGCGCACGGAAGAGGCCGTCGCCGCCAGGCGCAAGATCGACATGCGCTACGAATCGTACTACGAAAAAGGCGAAATCCGGACGGTGATTCACCCATACCGCGTGGTGTTCAGATCGCGCGGCTGGTACGTCATCGGGCATTCCGAGGCGCACTGCGAGGTGCGCACGTTCAAGCTGGAGCGCATCGTCGATATGACCGTGCGGGACGACGTATTCAGCCTCCCGCGTGATTTCGACCTTGATGACTACTTCGGTAACGCTTGGAACATGGTTCGCGGAGATCGCCGGCACCACGTCGAAGTACACTTCACCGCCAAGGTCGCGGGCAACGTGGAAGAGGTTGCCTGGCACAAAACCCAGAGAACGCGCCGCCGATCGGACGGCACCCTGGTATTCGAAGTCGACGTCGACGGGATCGAAGAAATATCCTGGTGGATCCTCGGATACGGCGATCAGGCCCTCGTGACCGAACCGGACGAACTCCGCAGTCTCATCGCATCCCACGCCAAAACGCTCACCCACTACTACAACGGCGGCGCTCAGGCGCCCGTGGAGAGGCCGTAGTTCATGCGTGCGGTCGTGCAACGTGTCCACCAAGCGTCCGTCCGCGTCGATTCCGACACCGTTGCCGAGATCGGCATGGGACTGCTCGTCTACCTCGGCGTCGTGACCGGTGACTCCGAAGCCGAAGCGCACCACATCGCCGACAAGATCCGGCACCTGCGCATCTTCCCCGGTAACGACAAGCCGATGAACCGCGACATTGCGCAAGTCGGCGGATCGATCCTGGTCGTCAGCGCCTTCACCACGGCAGGCGACGCCCGCCGCGGGCGACGGCCTTCGTTCGACAACGCGGCGCGACCGGAGGCGGCGGAACCCCTGTATGAAACCGTATGCGACCTGCTCGCGGCCAGCGGAATCTCGGTTGCCCGCGGACGGTTCGGCGCGACGATGGAGGTTCGCTCGAACAACGACGGGCCGGTGTGCGTACTGTTGGACTCGGCGGGGTCTTTCTAGGGGCGGCGGACATGGGCAAGCGCACCACGGCAATGATCGTCATCTGCTTCGGACTCGCGGCGCAACGGGCTTTTTGCGAGCTGACGCCGTCGCAGTGCGCCGTGCTCTACAATTCCGAGCGCGACGGCTCCGTCGACGTTGCGCAGTACTATGCCATCTCTCGCGGGATCTCGGCCGAACGCCTCCTCGGGCTCCCGCTGGGTCGGTCCGCCACGCTGGATCGCGACGTGTATGACACCGTCGTTCGCCCGAACGTGCGCGCGTTCCTGGCCCGCCATGCTTGGGGCAAAGACGTCCGCTGCCTGATCACGACCTACGGTGTCCCGCTTCGCGTGCGGCCCATGCAGGTGAATCCCGCCGCGGAACGCCGTGCGCGCGTGCTGGATAGCAGGATCGACCAAGCCGCGTCCGGTATCGAGGACCTGATCGACGATATGAGTCCCGCATCCTCCCCGGCGAGCAAGCCCGCGCGCGGCAAGATCACACGCGGACTACTTTCCGACGTGTTCGATCGCTACGAGAACGCTCTGAGGGGCCTCGGCACACGCGCTCGGGGACTCAGCGGCGATGCCGCGCGCCGCTCCTCAGAGCTAATACTACGATTCATCTACCGCGGTGAGGGGTATCGCGGGTTGTTGGTCCGCGCCCAGCGAAATCAGTCCGGTTTGGCGCCAAGCTCAATCCCGCGGCTGGCGGACGCCGGAAAAATCGTGGAGAAGCGCCTCGAGGAGATCGAACGCCTCTCCGCGGATGGCACCACCGCCCGGGAATTCGACGCGGCGATCCCGATCATGCGCGACACCATAGGGCTCGTCGGACTCTCCAAGGCTCTGTTCGACCGCATCGGAGCGCTGCGCGGCGAACGTTCGGACGCCGCGTTCGACAGCGAACTGACCATGGTTCTGGCAGACGCCTACCGGCTGCATCACTGGCGCCCGAACGACCTCTTCGCATACGGCGATGGCGGCTCCAAACCGGACACGAAAACGCTGATGGTCGGTCGCCTGGACGGGCCGACCTCGGAGATCGTGCGCCGGATGGTCGACGACGCCATCGCCACCGAGCGGAACGGGCTCCGCGGCACGTTTTACATCGACGCCCGCGGGCTGAGCCGCGGCACGGGCTACGCGACAGTCGATCGGGACATGGAAGACTTGGCGCTACTCGTCAGGACGAGAACCGAACTGCCCGTCGTGGTGGACCGCCGCGCGGACGTCTTCGCGCCGGGGTCGTGCCCGGGTGCGGCACTCTATTGCGGATGGTACAGCCTGGCCAACTACGTGGACGCCTTCGACTTCGTCCCCGGTGCGGTGGCCGTCCACCTCGCGAGCTTCGAGTTGATCGCCCTGCGCGATCCGAGCAAGCCGTACTGGTGCAAGGAACTCCTCAAAAACGGGGCCGCCGCGACGTTCGGAGCGACCTCCGAGCCGTATCTCGAGTCGTTCCCGCTACCAACACGCTTCTTCGGCACGCTCCTGACCGGTCAATACACACTGGTAGAGACATTTTACCGCAGCAACCCCTACAACTCGTGGCAGTTGAGCGTTGTGGGCGATCCGCTATACAACCCGTTCAAGAACAACCCACAACTACCGGCCGACTGGGACAAGCAGCCCTAGGACAACACAAGCGATGGTCAGGACGAACCGGCTATGAGCGAAAACCGATCAGAATCGAAAGACGGCGACTTCTTCACCCGTCCCGATTGGTACGACCGTGGGATCAACTGGCAGGCGCGCATCGAACGTGAAATCCCCGTGCTCGTCGAACTCTTCGGCAAACCCGGCGACGGCGGTCTTCTGGACGCCGGCTGCGGACCCGGCCACCAGGCGATTGCGCTGGCCAAACGCGGCTACCACGTCACCGGCCTCGATGCCGACGCCGGCATGCTGGAGTTGGCAACGGAGTACGCCCGGCGCGCCGGCGTAGCACTCGACGTCGTCGCGGCACCCTCCGGGTCGGTCAACGACGCGACCGGCGGCGGATTCGACGGCGTGTACAGCCTGGGCAACGCCCTGGCGGCCACCGGCGAGCGGGAATCGTGCCGCAACGCATTTCTTCAGCTGGCGGCGTCGCTTCGCCCGGCCGGCGTGTTCTTCGCGCAAGTGTTGAACTTTCGGAAGCTGCGTAACGACGCGCCGTGCGTGCGGGGACCACGGGTCGTGCTGCACGATGGGATCGAGTACGTGTCGGTGCGGCACTTCGGTTTCTCGGGCGACAAATGCACTGTGACCAACGCAACATTGTGGAAAGACGACTCGTGGCGGCAATGGTCGCGTAGCGGAACGCTCTACCCCGTCGATGTCGATGAGGTTCGCGATTGGTGCGGCGAGGCGGGCCTGAGCATCGAAGCCATGTACGGCAGCTACGCGAGAGACTCGTTCGACCCGGACACCGCCAACGACCTGATCGTCGTCGCTGCCCGCACGCGTCAGGGGCGGTCGGACTGAACTTACATGTTCGGACACGCGCGTGGAGCGCCGGCACATTCGATTGCGATCGGTCCAGGGTTTCGTCATTCCGAGCGCAGCGAGGAATCTGGCTGGCAGGACATTCCGGCTGGATTCCTCGCTGCACTCGGAATGACAGGTTGCGACGCATGCAATCGGAGCGTGCAGCGGAACACCAGGATCGGGATACGGTTGATTACAATGTCCGCGTCCGATTCAACTTGCCGCCATCGCCCCGCGAAACTAGAATTGTACTGAACCTGCGTTATGGCGACGGACGACGATATCTGTCTCGCCCGGGCGGCCCATACAGGAAAGGTCGGAACCATGCATCACAACTTGATCGACACCCGGACGCGGCAATTGGCGCCGTGCGTGTGCTGTGCCGTTATCGTCGCGTGCTCATTCGCAGCGTACCGCGCCATCGGAGACACCTCGCCCGCCACGTCTGGCACCAAAGACGCAGCACCGCAAAAGCGCGGCATCATCATCACCATATCGGACGAGATCACGGACGTCACCACCGAGAGCATCGAGCGGCGCGTCGAACTCGCCAAGCAGAACGGCGTGGACGTAATCATCTTCGAACTCGATACGCCTGGCGGCTACGTCACCAGCGCCCTCGATATCTGCAGCTACATCAAGAACCTCGAACACATTCACACCGTCGCGTGGGTCAACACGGACGCCTACTCCGCCGGCTCGATGATCTCCGTCGCCTGCAACGAGATCGTGATGGCAAGGTCCTCGGTGCTCGGCGACTGCGGCGTCATCCTCGGCGGACCCACCGGTCCGGCGGAGGTTCCGGAGCAACTCCGCGCCAAAGCCGAGAGCCCCGTGCTTGAACAGTTCCGCGACTCCGCCCGCCTGCGCGACTACGACATCCTGCTGTGCGAGTCCATGGTGGTCAAAGAGCGTGAGGTGTATTGGATCGAGAACACCACCGACGGCACCCGCAAGTTCGTCGACCCCAAGGAGAAAGACGAACTCATCGGCGGCGGAGACAAAACCACCCTTCTGGGGATCGAGGTGCCGAACCTCGGTCTGTCCAACGCCAAGTGGCGACTCGTCGAGTCGTACGAGGACCCCACCACGGGTACGATGGTCGATCTGGAGCAGCCGGTCGTGTCGACCACCGAGTTGCTCACCATGTCCCAGAGCAGAGCCCATGCGTTCGGATTCTCCAAGGGCATCGTCACCGGCGAGGAGGATCTGCGCGAACGCTACAACCTCACCGGACCCATCGAACGGATTGACTTCACCCGGTCCGAGGTGCTGACCCGGTGGATGACCTCGATGCCGGTCCGCGGCTTCCTGATGTTGATCGTGCTTCTGGGCGCCTACGTCGAATTCAACACGCCGGGTGTCGGGGTGCCCGGCGCCGTGGCGCTGATCGCGCTCGGCATTTTCCTCGGGGCGCCCTACGTGACGGGCCTCGCGAACATCTGGGAGATTCTGCTCGTCGTTGTCGGGCTTGTCCTCATCGCCGTCGAGGTCTTCGTGATCCCCGGATTCGGAATCGCCGGTATCAGCGGCATTCTGCTCCTGATCATCGGCTTGTTGGCCACCTTCATGCCGGACGAGCCCGGGCGGTTGCCGATCTATTGGCCGCAACTGCAGCCGGGCCTCGACGGGCTCAAGGCCGGGGTTCAGACGATCGGTGCAGCCATGGGCTTGTCGATCGTGGGCATGGTGATGCTCAGCCGTTACCTGCCGCGCCTGCCCTACTTGCGTTCGATCATACCGGCCAACCCGACTCCGTCCGATGTCATGATCGAAGACCCGTATCGAGGAGCGGCGCTGGTCGGTGACGTCGGATCGGTCGTCGGCCAACTCCGGCCGGCCGGGAAGGCGCGTTTCGGCGAAAGGCTCGTCGACGTCGTCACCGAGGGCGACCTGATCGACGACGGCGAGCGGGTGGAAGTGGTCGAACGTCGCGGCAACCGGGTAGTGGTCCGCCGGATCAAGAGCGGATGATCGTAGGGTGCCCCACCCCATTTTTGGGGCGGACGGATGATAGGGCAGGGTGACACCCAAAGGACCCTGGACAACTCGCCTGCGTCCGGTCGCGCGGCGTTGCGCAGATCGTCAAGGCGCCGTGAACGCGAGTTGGAAGCCCCCTAGATCCTCGAGATCGATGTCGCCGTCGGCGTCGAAGTCGAAGGCTTCGCAACCGGCGGGGTGAGGACCGTTGGCGGGGCCGGTGAAGCAGGCGGACCATTCGGCGAAGTCCAAAAGGTCCACGTCGCGGTCGCAGTCGAAATCCCCGATGCCGAACTCGTACGCCCCGATGTCCACCGGTCCGCACAGCACGCGGGCGTGACCGTCGAGGTCCGTTTCGCCGGGTTCGGGAGCGAACAGGGGATCACCCGCGTCGATGCAGGGGGAGTCGGGGCTCAGGCGCAGGTTGTCGTCCTCGGTGCCGATCAGGCCGTCAGGACCCACGGCGTCGACAAACAACGGATCGAGCTGAATGTCGTTTGGACCCGGGGGCAGACCCTCAGCGTAATCTCTTCCGGCGTTGCCGAAGACGCAGTTGTAATCGTAGAGGGTCTCCTCCGGCGAGGCTATGTAGAGCCCTCCGCCGGAGGTGGTGAAGGCGATGACGTTCCGGATCACGGTGGGCGATCCGCCTCCGCTTGACACGTACATTCCCCCGCCCGGGGGTTCACCGGCGGAGTTGCCCACGATGGTGTTCCCCGTCACCGTGGCAGAATTGAAGGCCCAGACGCCGCCGGCCAACTGCGTGGCGGAGTTCCCGGCGATGAGGTTCCCCCGCACCAACCCGCCGTCGGCATTGACGCCCCCGACATAAAAGCCGGAGGAGTTACCGATGATGGTGTTGCCGACCACGGCGCCGGCGCTGCTGACACCTCCGCCAATGAAGAGAGTGGTGTTGCCCACGATGGTGTTGTTGCGAAGCGTGCCCTCGTTCGTTCCCTGGAGCACTCCGCCCCCGTAGTTTAAACAGCCGTTGTCGGCGATCAGGTTGTTCTCGACGACCACGGGACCGTTTGTGGTGTAGACGCCCCCGCCCTCGGAATCCGAGTAGTTTCCGATGATGACGTTGTTCCGGATCAGGGCCGACCCGACGGCGGAAATCCCGCCGCCGTGTGGTCCGAATGGATGGCAGCAGGTCTCGTTGTCGGTGATGATGTTGTCGACGACGATCGCGCTCGCTACGGTCATCCCGCCCCCGGCCCGGGCG
>JAJDDR010000080.1 GCA_029260255.1 Phycisphaerae bacterium | reverse complement strand
CACCGTCACGGGATCAAACTCCGGACTCGGTCCCGGCGGGCATGTGCAGGGGTTCGTCCCGGCGAAGCACGACAGCGCGTGGTTCGCGTCGTGGATGTTACAGAACCCGTCCGCCACACACGCCCCGAACGCGCCGCCGGCATCGATGTTCACGGTGTCACAGGGATTCGTCCCGCTGAAGCACGTCAGCGCGTGATTTCTGTCATGCACGTTGCAGAACCCGTTGGGTGGACAGGCACCGAAGTCATCACCCATGTCGGCGAACGATGTCAGGGGGACTGGCGGCTCGCAGGTCACAACACCGAAAGTACCTCTACACTCGCACCATGCGCAGTTGTCGTCACGAATGCCGTCACAATCATCGTCACAACACTCCTGTGCCGTCGAACAGACCAAAGGAGCATCCATACTGCGCGCGGCAAAACCGGCGAGAATCTCCGCGTGGTACGGACCTCCTCCGTTGCAGATCATGCCGTCCGGATCATGCAACACAAGGTAGTCAATTGTGATTTCCGGTGTAGTGTAACTCGACCCGTGCAAGAGAATGGCATTAATCGCTATCCCCGAGAGAATCGCATTATAATCGACCGGTGGGTCGACAGCCTTCAACTCGTTTCTGATTGCCCAGACAGAGCCCGAGAGGAGATGGCGGCAGACGATTCCGCAGGTTGAGCAGCAGGGGTAATCCACTTCGCTGAAGACCGGTGAGTAGAGAATAGAGTCGCACGCACTCAAGTACCATCCAATGCCCACGCGCGGGTCGTCGAGCAGCAACTGTGATACCACGTCTCCGACACTTTCCTCGTACGCGGCCGCTCCGACAGTGGGGAAAGCATTCACATGCAAGTGGTGGCCGTACTCGTGATACACTGTAGACGAATAAGCAAGGTTGGAATGCCCCCAGCCTTCGCGGCACATGGAGATGATAGCGTCGTCCGATCCCGTTGCGTCTATGTACGTTGCACCGGAGCAGGGTGAGCCCGTTTTATTAACGCGCAGAGTGATCGGCGAATCGACGCCCGGAAAGCTCGGCGCATGCATGCGCACGAACTCGCGCACAACGTTTGCGTGATAGTACGCGTTCACTTCGGCGCGACAGAACTCGCTTGAATTGCCGGGGTTGCAGATGAAATCGTCCGTTCCTACAGGTTGTTCGACGTCGCAAGGATCAGTTGGTGGGACGCCCTGGTTGTCAACGACAAAGAACTGTCCCTTAATTGGTGACGTTACCTTGACGGATCCAGAGAACGAATACGCTCCGTTTTCATCCGTGTAGAAGCAGTTCGGGCCGGACTTGGGTGCGGGGTCTTCGCAGACTTCGACGAGCGGAAGCGATGTCAACTCCTCGAACCCGCACGTCCGACACTGGGTGCTGCAAACCGCATCTGTGCAGGCGTGAGGGTTGGATTGGAAACAACTGGCGCACGACGTAGCCCAGTCATAGACAGGATCCGGACGGCAGACCTCGACGGGTGATTGCTCATTGGAACAGCGGTCCGGACAAGCTCCTTGCGTTGCCCAGCCCTTCACCGTTCCACTACTGAGCCGATTGACACGGTCGATGTCATGCAAGAGTTCTCCGGTCGCCGCGTCGGCCACAAACAAGCGTCTTTCCGGACTCTCGCGCGATCCGTTGCTACCAACAAACGTGTATGCAAGGCGTGGAGAGATGTGCATGTCTTCGACACCCGCCCAAACCACCAGTGTGGAATCAGTTAAGACAGTCAGCGACGGGTGCGCGACCCGTACTGCCGCCTGTCCCTTCCTCTCGTCACGCTCGTCTGCAGAGCCGGGAACGAACTCGCCGAAGTCGCGAAGGCCATTTGACACCAAGACCAGAGGAAACCCAGCCGTGTTTCGTACGAGCAGCCTGATGTCTGCACCAAAGACCGGGATGGCGTCCAGTCGTTGTGAGAAGAGAACCAGGGTGAACCTGTGTTGCCTCGTCTTCGGATCATACATCATCGGTTGCGTGTGCCGCCCGTCGAAGAGCATACTCCGGCGATCGAGGTCGGCATAGTCGACGCCGAACAACTGAGAATGCTGCCGCAGAAAGCGGACGGCCGTGTCCTGGGGCGACGACCCGTAACCAAGAGACGTCCCGTAGACGCGAGTTGTGCGAGATTGCCGATCGAAGAACGCCACGCCGGGGCGTGCCCTCGTGAGACGTTCCCGTGCCAGGGATCTGGATTCCTCGTCGGCCGACGACGGTGCTGCACCGGACAGGAGCAGCGCGCCACCAATGAGCATGCAGGACGAGAGGACATTTGCCGAGTTGCTGGTGGAGTGCAGCATGGAGTGGACCCTCCTTCTTGGAAATAGCCGTTCCGCATTGGACCTCCGGTGATCCCCGCGCAGCGGCGCTTAGCGGAGACCGCCGCTGGACGCCGACCGGATCACAAGGACCCCCGGCACCGTGGCAGCGATGTCGATTCTGTCGTTGAACGGCGCAACCAGAAATGTCTGATTGCCAGGGTCGCCGTCGTGCAGCACGTCGATCACAAACGTGCCAGCTGCATTCGGCGATGCGCGATAAACGAACGTGGACAAGTAGCCAACGGAGACCGCTGCGCCTTCCAGCGAGTCGAGACCGGCGAGCATCTGGCCGGTGTCGGTGTTGAACGCCGCGAAGACGTCGTCACGGCCCGCGAAAACGTAGTCCGGACGTGGCTCTATCATCACACCGACCAACTCAAGCCGTCCTCGGCGTCCGCCGGTGACCTCGACGTGCAGCTGATAGCTCTGTAGCTCCAGCGGGGCGGGGGTCTTGGGGATGTGATCGATTGCCGGCTCAATGAACACGCGCACTCGGACCTCGCCGTCGGGGGCGACTCGGCGTCTGTTCGGTGCCGCCCGTATACGTGCCGCGCCCGCGGTGGTCGGCGGAATCTCCGGGCTCGGGCCCGCCGGACAGCTACATGTACTTGTGCCTGCAAAACACGAGAGCGCATGGTTTGCGTCATGCACGTTGCAGAAGCCGTCCGGAACACACGCACCGAACGCGCCGCCGGCGTCGATGTTGAATGTGTCACAGGGATTCGTCCCGCTGAAGCATGTCAGCGCGTGGTTCCTGTCATGGACATTGCAGAACCCGTCCGGCAGGCAGGCACCGAACTCGCCGCCAGCGTCCGCGAACGGCGCGTCTTGAAACGCACACATGGGCGCGGCGGCGCATTCACACCAAACACACGGGTCGTCGCGAGCACCGTTGCTGTCGAGGTCGCAACACTCTTGCGCGAGATTCCCCGGACAGGCGCGCGGCAACACTGAGATGGTTAGGCGCTGCATTTCATCGATTGCATAGAACACGCTCTCGTTCCAGAACGCCGTGCTGACCGACGGCCCTCCGAACGGGACAAACGCCAGCTCGAAGTGTCCGGCCGCGTCGCCGGATGCGTATAGCGTGAATTCGTAGAGATAGTTCGTGCCGAAAACGGGTGGTCCGCCCCCATCCGCAATCATGAACCCGATGCACCCAAATACACTCTCTGGCTCCGGCGGCGCGGGGAGTTCGAGATAAGTCGGGGGATACGTCGAAGGGTGAAACACATAATCAGCGCGGTCGATGTCCAGGAAGACGGAGTCGCCGGTGCCCGGGGCGTCTACGTACGAAACCGCTCCCGCGGCACTTGGCTGCGGTGTCGCGTCCGAAGGGGCGATGACGTGATACGAGTTGAGTCCTTCGCTCTGCACCGTGTCTTCAAGCCAGACCATGATCTTCTTGCTGGTTCCGGGGAACATGGTGACTTGGGTGTTGCCCGTCGTGGCGACGGTCGATTCCTCGCCGTCGGCGGCCATGAACAGGCGAACCTGGGCGCTCGC
>JAJDDR010000079.1 GCA_029260255.1 Phycisphaerae bacterium | reverse complement strand
TGGCGGGTGCGGGGGTATTCCCCCCGCGCGTCCGCCACCGGGGTATCAACCCCGCGGCTCGGAACGGGCGCAAAAAATCGGGCGATTCGCCGCGTGCCGGATGGCCGTGAACGAATCGCCCGGGGGGTCCAACAAATCAAGCTACGGCGTGGGTACGCGTGCGGAGATCCGCTCAATGAGGAACTCACGCGGCAACTCGACACCCTTGACGTCACCGGACGTCATGTCGAGGTACTCGACGATCGTGCCGTTTGTATCCGACGCGACCATCATGCCGTTGCTGAGGATGTCGATGCCGCCGAGACGCGGTCCCGGGATCAACTCCCCGTTGGTGATCGGATCCTCGCCCGCACCGAGGAACGTGAACGTCACGCTCATGCCGTCCGGCGCCAGGGCGACCTGGAACTCGCACACGCCGATGCTGGTTCCACCGAGCGAACAGCCGACGAAGATGCTCGCGCCGTCGGTTCCGATGTCGCCATGCACGTCGTCGAATTCGGTTCCATCGACATCCGTTGCGCTGAGAAGGACGAGGTCGGACGACACGCCGCCGTTGCCGACGATTGCCTCGTTGTCCTTGTCCCAGAACCGGACGACGTTCACTTCGGCAACGGCGGTTTCGGAGAAGTGGGAATCGAGGGCGTAGAGGTAGCCGTTGATCTCCACCATGCCGGTCAGAACCGACTCAGCCGTCAGGCCCGCAATCTCGCCGGCGTTGGATACGAATCCCGGATCATCCGCCGGGACCGTGGGGTCGAGCTTGAACAACGGGTGGGTCACCGACGGGCAGTTTTCGTCGGTGCAGCGCTCCACCGTAAGCCAGATAAACCGGCCGTCGTACGCGATCGCCGGGTTGGCTGATATCGCCAGGGGGCAGCCGTTGGGGCAATCCTGAATGGCCTGCGCGCGGAACAATGCGTAAAAGCTCCCGGGTGGGTCGAGGACACCGACAACGGTGCCGGTGTTCGGATCGAGCTCGAGCAGCGGCGGGTAGCTGTCCCTGGTTCCCTGGGTCGGGCTGCTAACGAACGGCTCGGTGTGCTTGCTGTCGAGACCGCGGCGCGCGACCGCGAACATCCGCTCCTGCAGGTTTGCGCCGGTCAGCGGCGACAACCGCGTGATCGCGACATCGTAGCGCCGCGCCTGCTGAGTCTGGGTCTGGAAGCGCCGCGAGAGCGTCGTGCCGGGGAACGCCGCGTCGAACGGCGTGTTCTCGGACAGCAACATGTTGCCGTTGTCGATACCCACCATCGCGAACACCGCGGCCACCGGGTTGCCCGCGCCGGTAAGCGCCGGCACGATGCCGGTGACGTTTGCCGCCAACTCATCGGACACGTGGTCCAGAATGAAGAAGTTGGAGTCGAAGTGCTCGAGCGAGTACCCGTGGTCGGCGAAGACAAAGCCGTCCTGATCGTACAGCGCTACATACGAGCGTATTCGGTTGTCGCTGTTGCCCGGCGGCTGGAGGTTGTCCGCGATGTTGAGCGAGACAATGTCGCCGGGGTTGGCCGTCACCTGGTAGAAATCGACGTCGCCCTGGAAACCGCCGTAGTGCCCGTTGCCGAGAACCCGCAGCTCCGTCGGAGCGCTGCCCAGGCGATTGCCGGCGACGACCGTACTTGACGCGTCGGGGATGGAGTCGTTTCCGGCGGGGCCGAACAACTCGTCGACGTCGTTCGTGCCCGTTGTCGGGAGCGGCGTGTTGTGGCAAAACGGCGCACCGTTCGGGCACGTGCTGATCTGGATCCGATAGCACTGCAGCGTCGAGCCATTCGGCTGCTCGTCACCATTCGGCGGCGAATTCGGATTCGGCGGGACGCGCCCCACCAACGGCGCTCCGGGGACGTTCACACGACCTCCCACCACCGGGCGCAGGTCCGAACACTGAGTCGCGGCGACGCGTGTCCCGTGCGGGAAGTTGAGCAGAGACGGCGGAGCAGCCACCGCCAGCGAGTTGCCATCCGCGTCAAAAGCCTGCCGATCAGAAGCGAAAACGGCCAGGTAATACAGGCCGGGGATCGGCGAAGCGTTCTGGCAGGTGGTGGGTTCCGAGTCCGAACCGCAGACGTTGGCGCCGAACTTCGGTCGCGTCTGATCGAACGAACTCAATTCCTGAGCCTGGTCGCCGGTGGCGATCAGTTCGCCGTCCGACGTATACAGCGCCATCACCAGGTCGAGCGTAGTTTGGAATCCCTGACCGGCGATGTTCTTCACTGTGGCGGTGATGCTGGACGTCCGGTCCGTCTGCGCGAGGGGATCGCCGTCCAACTCGACGCGATAGATGTCGATGTCCTGCCCCAGGTGCGAGAACACACCGTCGCCGATCGCTCCGACGATGATCGTACTGCCGATCGGTCCGATTGCGTCGGCATCCGCGAGAGTGTCGTCGGGCTCGTGCTTGGTGACGTAACAGTCGAACGGCCCGCCGTTGCCGTTGTCGGCGGATGACGGGTCGTCGGCGTCCGTTCTCGCTATCGACAACGTGTACTCGCCCGCCGTCGAGCCATTCATCAGTTCCGGGATACTCACGGGGTCGGTCGGATCGTACCAGATCCTCGTCAGATCACAGAACCCGGCATCGAGCTGACCGCACGTCGTATCCGGGAACAGCGGGAGCCCGATACACTCGGAGTGGCCGTTGGCTGCGTGGTCGCACGGTACATCACAGAACCCGGGTTCAAGCGTGCCGCACGTCGCATTCAGGCCAAACGTACCGTGGCAATTGGCGTCTTCCGTACAAGCGACTGGGTCGCGTTTCTCGACCTGACTGGCCGAGCTGATGCCGACGTACAGAGAAGATGACCCGGCGGGCACTTTGACCGTCGTGAGGCAGTCGAGACTGGACGGCTCGAAGTCGTCGCTCTCGCCTCCGATACCGTCGTCAATCGGAATCTGCTTGCCGTTGCCGTCGAAGGTGCGCAGGAAGGGATCCCAAAGCGGTCCGACGTTGGCGCCCTTGGAGCCGGTCACCTGCACCGAGACGACATCGCCCGCTGAGACGCCCGTGATCCGGTATATGTCGACGTCCTGGAGCAGGACTGGCGGGGGCGGAAGCTCACCGCTGCAAGTCAGCGGGTCGTTGGGTGTGAAGTTCGGATCGGAGACGTCGCCGGTAAAGCAACCGGAGAACCCGGCGTACTCGTCGAGGTCGACCGCGCCGTCGCCGTTTCGGTCGTGGACGATGCAGTTCGGCTCGCCGGGAACGTCGAAGTCCGTCCGCCCGAGGCAGATCTGGAAGTGACGCCAGTCCAGAAGGTCGACGTCGGCGTCAACGGGACCGTCGTGGTCGTATGCGGGGAACGGCGTGCCGGCGCCGATCGGCGTTCCGTTGTCACCCAAGAAACCGGTGACCGTCGCGATCTCGCTGCCGCCCGCGGCGGGCGCCGCGATGGCATCCGCGGTGTTGATTTCGTTGTTGCCGTCGGCGTCCGAGGTCTCGTCGCTGTCGGCACCGACGTAGATAGTGACCGCCAATCCGTAGAAGGGCAGGTCCAAGTTGCATACGTTACTACCGGTGCACGGCACCGCCGCTTGCACGGAGCAGGCGCCGTTATTGCACGTCGAGACGCCGACGCCAAAAACCGCTTCGCAGTCGGCGTCCGTGTCGCAACCCACGTTGGCGGTCGGCGTCCAGCCGGAGTCGTCGCAGAGAAGCGCGTATTCGCTCTCGGAGCATTGCGAGCCGACGGGACCGAAGTTACCGATGAGGTGAAGTCCGTCCGACGTACCGGGTCCGCCGCTGGCGAGGACCGAACCCGTCTTCGGCCGCGTTGTCGGCGTGCTGTTGCAGAGACTGAGCTCGTCGATGAAGCGGATCTCGACGCCCACGTTGCCGGCCGGCAGCGAGAACGGCCGCCGCCCGAGGAACGTCCCGATGGGCTGATCGACGGGGCTGCTGATCTGCTCTTCCACAAGGACAAAGTTGCCGCTGCCCGGGGGGACCTCGTCCTCATACAGACCGACGAGGTTGAACGTCTGGGCGATGTAGTCGACGCTCACCCGGATCACACCCGGCATGCCGGTGTTCGGATCGACCCACGCGGGGATCCTCGCGAGCACCGGGCCTCCTGAAGTACGGAAGAAGGCGTCGGAAATCACCGTACCCAGAACCTGCGACGTGGTGCCCGCGTAGAACCGGACCTCCACCCGCTGGTCCACGGCCGAACCGCTGTTGATCACGAAAAAGTCCATGCCGGTGACGCTGCCGCCACCAGTTACGAACCAGTCGCGTAAGGACATCGGGTCGGGCGTCTTTCCACCGACCGGCAACGCCTGCACGTTGACCGTGCATATGCTCGTGTTGTCGTACAACCGCGGGCATTCCGGGCACGATGACAGGTCGCCCGAGAGCGCCATGTTCACCGGCGAACCGCGCAGCGGTATCGCCATGTTGGAATCCGCTGCGGTAATCGCGCTCGCTGCGACATCATCCGCGGCAACCGCCGGCGCGATGGAAACAGCAACGACCGCGGCAACGGCGACAGTCAACGACCATATTCTCGACATTTTCTTACTCCTCTGGCTCCACCGGCTGAGTGCGACCACGTTTCTTATGAGAGCGCAAGCGAGTTCGCCGCGCTCCGTGAAAAGTCTAGCAATCCGAGAGTCCCGTCACCAAGACCTACTTAACAATTGTGACGCCGCCTGCCGCTCCGCGCGGCTCGCGCGGAAACGCCAACTGCGACACAGACGCCCCGTCGAAACGAGACCAGCGTCCCGGCCCAAACTCGTCATCTGGAAGGCAGCCGCCAACGCCGTCGGTTGGCTCTGCACGGCAAAGTGACAGAGGCCCCACGCTTCTTTCCCGTCGAACCGGCCACCCCAATGGCCGATCGCGTCAGTTTCTTCACGTTATTGTAGGCGTTTCAAGGTTCCCGCGTCCCGGCTGATTCCCGTTCCCAGCGGAGACCATGCAATACGCCGATCGACTTCCTTTCCTCCCCTGGCTCCGCGATGGAACCTACAAGACCGATGCGGACCAACGGCACGCCGATGGGTCCGCCGATCACTCGCCGCCTACGCACACTCGCGTCCAGAGCCCCCTGCCCCGGTCGGGAGACCATACGACGGCGCCGGTGGTCGCTACCAACGACCGCACCTTTGACTATCTTACCCAGTCCATCCCCGACAACACCGCCGCCGACACAGGTCGCGACAATCGGCACATCGCGTGGACAAAAAGATGGTAACTGCGGTTCTGCGATCGAGTCAAGCGGAAACTCGCGTCCGGTCCTGTATCTGAGGCCTAGGGCACGCCTAATAAATCAATTGAGGGGACATCCCACGCCCACGCCGGACCATGCCCCGAAACTCACGATCGGACCCAACGACGCTCCCCCACCGTCGACCTCGAGCCTCGGGGGCGATCCCACACGCCGAACCCATGCTCCAGCGTCGCTGGCGTGCGCTCCGGCGACGGGCCGTCGGTAGGCTAAGCCGGACCGCGGGACCCACCTGGGGCCGATAATCCGCATCGCCCGCACGCGGAAACTCGAAAAAGAACTCTCACCAGTCTCGGGAATTCGCTGGTTTTCGGTCGTTGCGCGTGCCGATCCTCCTGTCACCGGCGGGAGTTGTGTCTGCTGCGACGAGTGGGGCCGAGTCGCGTTGCCTCACGCCGAAGCCAACCGAAGCCCCGGGGGAGCACGCGATGGGTTCAAATCCGACCGAACAATCCCTGAAGCGAAAGCTGGAGTCGCTGCGCTCCCGAGACATGTCGACGATGGGGTACGAGGCCAAGGCTCGACACGAGCTGCGCATCAAGCTCGCGCGCCAGGCCTACGCACGCGTCACCAGTGGACGCCGCGTATCGCAGCCCGAAGCGTCCGGCGAACCGGTCCCCGCATGCACTACCGAACAGCGCACAGGCCTCGAATAGTCCGATTCGACGGCGACGCAAGGACCACGCCAACCGCCCGTTGACGATGTCGCTACGGCGAATTGCGAACCGGCGAGCATACCTTGCGGGACCATGGCCGTCTTGAATAAGATGGCGCCCCAAAACTGGAACGCCGAAAGTGCGCCCCCCCGAGACGGATGGCCGGTTGATGCCGCGCGATGCCGACGCTCAGGTCGCACGCAGATTCTCAACTACGGCGCGACCGGTGAAGCACTCTGTGGAGTAGTCTCGCATGAAATACCATGAAAACGTCCTTGACCTCATCGGGAGGACGCCGCTCGTCAAGATGAACCGGATGGTCGACGCGAACATGGCCACCATCCTGATGAAGATGGAGCAGCTCAACCCCGGCGGATCGGTCAAGGACCGGATGGCGATCCACATGATCCGCGGCGCCGAGCAGAAGGGCTTGATCAAACCCGGCGCCACGCTCGTCGAGAGCACCTCGGGCAACACGGGGCTCGGGCTTGCGATGGCCGCGTCGGTATTCGGCTACCGGTGCGTGTTCACCATCCCCGACAAGATGAGCAAAGAGAAGATCGACATGCTCAAGGCCTTTGGCGCCGAGGTCGTCGTCACGCGGACCGACCTGCAGCACGATCACCCGGAGAGCTACGTCGAAATCGCCAAGAGGATCGCCCGCGAGACGCCCAACGCATTCTACACGGACCAGTACTACAACATGGACAACCCCGAGGCGCACTACCTCACCACGGGTCCGGAAATCTGGGAGGACACCGACGGCAAGATCGATTGCCTCGTCGGCGGAATCGGCACCGGCGGGACGATTTCCGGCGCCGGCAAGTTCCTCAAGGAGAAAGCGGCCGAAGCCGGCCGCGATCTCAAGATCATCTGTCCGGATCCCAAGGGGAGTATCTACTACGACTTGTTCAACGGGCGCGAGCCGAGCGACCCCAGCATCTATACTGTCGAGGGTATCGGTCACGACTTCATGGTCGGCACGCTCGATTTTTCCGTGATCGACGACGTGCGGCCGGTCAGCGATCGCGATTCGTTCATCACCGCCAGAAGACTGGCCCGCGAGGAGGGCATCTTCGTCGGCGGTTCGACCGGGACGGCCGTTTTCGGCGCGTTGCAGGTGGCCAGGGAACTCGGATCCGGCAAGGTGGTGGTTGTCATCCTGGCCGACGCCGGAGACCGCTACATCAGCAAGTGCTTCGACGACGAGTGGATGAAGGACATGGGCTTCCTCGGACTCGAGGATCGCCTTGGCACGGTGCGTGAGTTACTCCAGTTCAAGGGCGGGCACGTCGTGTTCGCCTCACCGGACGAAACGCTGGCCGAGGTCGCGAAGCGCATGAGCGAATTGGGCATCTCGCAGATGCCGGTCGAGCAGATCGACGGGCACGCCTACAAGATGATCCACGAGGTGGACATACTGCACAGCCTGATCAGCGGTTCGTGTACCTACGAGGACAAGGTCGCGTGCGCCGCGACCGATCTTCAAGGTCAGGTCGGTCTCGACGCTCCGCTCTCCACTGTGCAGAACATCTTCGACGGGAACAACATCGCCGTCGTGATCGACGACGGCAAGATCGTCGGCGTCATCTCCAAGCTGGACGTCGTCGAGTTCCTCGCCGCCAGGAGTTGACCCATCGCACCGCGGTTCGGGGGGGGGTATGGCGGTCGCCTGATTCACGCCAACTCCGAATTACTGGCGATATCAACGCGAGAGCCCGCAACCCGGTACGCCACTGAGGAGACCTTGAAAGGGACTTGACAACCAGCCGCAATGTGGTACCGTGGGTACGTTGAGGTTTGGTCGAGCGCTGGCTAGATGTCAGAGCGAAATCGAGGCAAGCTACCCTCCGATTTGGTCAGACCCCGAACAGCTTGGTGGTCCCTGCGGGTTGGCGAGTGTGCGTGTGCTTGGGTCGCCGCCGCAAGACATTGAGGAGGAACCCATGTCCACTCCGGAACTTAGCAACGCCCACCGTGAGATCATTGCCGATCTCTATGCTGCCGCCAATCGGACCGTCGACGACCTGCCGTATTCTGACGAGTTCGAAGCCATGTTCACGGCATTCTGCGCGCGCACGGGTCGAGAGATGACCCGGCACCAGTTTTGGAGGGCGCTCGCGAACGCCCGAAAGGCAAGCCGTCTCATCCGGAAGGAACGCTGAAAGTACGAGATCAACTGCATCCACCGGTGCAGGCGGAGCGTTTCGATCTGCGCTGAGGTTTCATGTTTTCGTCCGACTTAAGGTCGGACTAAAGAAGGAGATTGTCATGATTGACGAACGGTACACCATCGTTCGGGAGGACCGGTTCATCGAGGCGACCCGCGACAGCGGATACAAATCGACCGCAAGCGCGGTTTCGGAACTGGCGGACAACGCATTCCAAGCCGGCGCAAACCAGTTCGTTGTCCATTTCGACACCGAGGTGGAGCCGACCGTGGGGAGGGGGCGACCCAAATCGCCCGTTGTGCGCGAGGTGGTTTGCGTTGACGACGGTTCCGGGATGGCGCCGGATGTCCTCCGCAACGCGCTTCGATTCGGCGGGACGACTCGTTTCAACAACCGCGAGGGGATGGGTCGGTATGGAATGGGTCTGCCCAATTCGTCCGTGAGCCAGTGTGGCCGCGTCGAGGTCTACACCTGGCAGAACAAAGGGGCGGTCCACTTCAGTTACCTCGACGTCAAAGAGATCGCGGCTGGCCGAATGCTCGTTGTGCCGGAGCCCCAGGTTGTGGAGGTTCCTGATCGCTACCGCCACTTGGCATCATCGGACTCAGGCACCCTCATTATCTGGACAGATTGCGATCGGCTGGATTTCAACGGACGCGAGGACACGCTGACGAGGGAATTGCCTTGGTCACTCGGTCAAACCTACCGGTACTACCTCGCACGGGGCCGCACAATCCGCGTGAACGGGCGGGAGGTCAAACCGTTCGACCCGCTGTTCCTGATGCCGGAGGCTGAATACCACGGAGCCACCCCCCACGGTGCGCCCCTCACGTACAAACTCTCGGTCCCCGGAAGGGTCGGCGCCACCTCGACGGTGCGTGTCAGTTTCTCACTTCTACCCGAGGAATGGCAAGCTAAGTTGGGAAAGAGCAAGAAAGAGAGTCGTGCCAGAGGAATCGACCGCGCCAGGGGCTTTTCGGTTGTCAGATCGGGACGCGAGGTAGATCTGGGCTACTTTTACCTCCGCAGTCCGCACTGGACCGATGGATGGTGGAGTTGCGAAATCTCGTTCGAGCCAGAACTCGACGAACTCTTCGGCGTCACACACACAAAGCAGACGGTGAAGCTCAGTGAGCGAATCCGCACTACGATTGAGAGGGACTTGAGCGCGAACATTGGAACGCTCAGCGACACGATCGTCGCAAGAGGCAAGAAACGTCACGCGATCAGCACGAAGGAAGCGGAGACGATCGCTCAGGAACGGGACCGTTTTCTTCGGACGGCTCCGGAGATCAGGGACAAAGACGAGGGGACGGTCGAGCGTGAACTCCGCGAGTACGGTGATGAGAAGGCAACCGACGAGCGCCCGGCCGATAAAGTCGTGGAGGATATCAAGGACCTGCCCTTTGTCATCGACTTCGAGTCGCTCCCTGGCGCTCCATTCTATCGCGTGCGCACATTCGGTAAGACAGTCGTTATGTCGATTAATCGGGAACACGCCTTCTACGACAAGCTCTATCAGCCGCTCGCCGAGATTCATGCAACAGCAAAGACGGCGATCGAGCTACTGATCTTCGGCCTGGGGAAGGCCGAGACGCTCGCCGGAGATGAAGGCAAGGATTGGTACAACTCTCAGCGCGCCGAGTGGAGCCGGATACTCGGAGTCTATTTGGACGCGGTCCCTTCCTTTAGAGGCGTTTCCTAGGGTTACCGCCGGCGTTGCTCGACCCGCCTCCGCCATCAGCGCGGGGGCGGGTGTTGCCAGTGCTGTCGGACGCAGTTGCACAAGCCGGGCGACTGGCTGAATGTGAGCTGCACGCGGAATCCAGATACCCAAAATCGACGAAACTGCTACACATCAATCCCCTCATCCACAGGAGCGCTCGCATTCGCTACTCTCCAAAACAGGGAAGCGTCACGGCCGGCAGGAGATTGGAATAGACGTACCGTGTTCGCCGCGGCAGCCTCGCCGCCCACACGGCGGTGATGCTACATCTGATTGCGCAGGTTCGGCGGTTGAGGTGAATGGTGCGGACTACTCGTGACGCAGCGCGTCGATGGGGTGCAGGATGGCCGCCTTGAACGCCGGCAGGAGGCCGAACAGAATCCCGACGCTCGCCGAGAACCCCAACGCCAGCCCCACCGCCCACGCGGGGACGTTGATCTCCACCATCATCGGGTGCAAGGAGGCGATGGAGCATATCACGTAGCCGAACGCGATTCCGATCGCGCCACCCAGCGTGGACAGCACGACCGCCTCGGTCAGGAACTGTGTCATAATGTCCCGCCGCCGGCCACCCACGCTTTTGCGCAGCCCGATCTCGCGCGTACGTTCGGTGACCGACACCAGCATGATGTTCATCACACCGATGCCGCCGACAATCAGCGAGATTCCCACCACGCCGGCCAGCACGCTCGTGGCGATCATCTTCACGCGTTCGAAATCCTTGAGTACCTCGTCCTGCCGAAAGACGCGGAAGTCGTTCGGCTCACCCGGTTCCAATCCGTGCCGGGCGCGCAGCACGCGACTCATCTGCAAGGTGCATTCCTCGACATCCTCTTCGCCCGTGGCCTCGACGATAAACGCCATGAACCGCGCCCAGAACGGGAACATCTTGAGCGCCGTGGTGTACGGAACGATGACTAAGCTGTCGCGGTTTTCGCCCAACTGGCTGCCCTTGGTTTCGAGGATGCCCAGCACCTTGAAACGCAACCCGTTGATGAACACGTACTCTCCGATGATCTTGTCGTCGCAGTAGAGCAGCTTGGGTACGTCCGGTCCCACGACACAGACGTAGGTCGCGTTGTCGACGTCGATAGGCCCGAAGAAGCGTCCCTTCGACACGGTGTAGTTCCGGATACTCTGGAACTGCTCCGTGGCTCCGCGCAGATCCGACTGATCGATCTTCTCGCGCCCGTACTCCACCGTTACGCTACTGAAAATCATCGGTGAGATTCTGCGGATCTTGTCGCATTGGGCTCCGACGGCACGGATGTCGTCGATGTCGAGGTTGACGCGTCCGAGCATCATTCCGCGCATCCCCGGCGGCTGTTGCGGGTGGACGAACATCATGTTGGTCCCGAAACCGCGAAGCATGCCGGTCACCCAGTCGCCATACCCCTGCACCATCGACACGACCGTCACGGTCGAAGTCACCGCGATGATGATGCCGAGCGTCGTGAGCAATGACCGAGCCTTGTTCGCCCAGATCTGGACGAACGCCGTCACGACGTTCTCCACGTGCCGTGAGACGACCCCATTGGCCCACAACGCGGCACGCACCGGCAGCGCAAGGATCAGCCTCGCCACGCGCGCGAACCCGCCCCGGCTCGTCTCTGCGGTGTCAGGCGATGTCACTGAAGACGCCATGGACTCTACTCATGCCTCAGTGCGTCGATCGGATGCAGGATCGCCGCTTTGAACGCCGGGATGATCCCGAACACGATCCCCGCCCCGGCCGAAAAACCCAGTCCCAACGCCACCGACCAGGGCGACACATGCACCTCCACCATCGCCGGGTGCAGCGACGCGATGTTCGTGGCTACATAGCCCAACGTGATGCCGACGCCCCCACCGACGGTACACAGCACCACCGCTTCGGTAAGGAATTGCAGGAGAATATCCCGCCGCCGGCCGCCGACACTCTTACGCAGCCCGATTTCGCGCGTCCGCTCGGTCACCGATACCAGCATGACATTCATGATCCCGATCCCGCCGACCAGCAGCGAGATGCTGACGATTCCCGACAGCATGCCGGTGGCAACGTCGCGCACCTTCTCGAACTGCTTGATTTCCTGATCCTGTCGGTCGACTCGAAAGTCGCTCGGGTTGCCCGGCTGGATGCCGTGCCGTTGGCGCAACACGCGCGTAATCTGCGCCTGCGCGCCGTCCACATAGCTCTCGTCGGTCGCCTCCGCCAGAAACATCACGCTGTCCCGGTTCTCCGGCCACATCTTCAGCGCCGTGGTGTACGGAATCATGATGGTGTTGTCCTGGTCGTCGCCGAACACGCTGCCCTTGGTCTCCAGCAACCCCAGGACGTGAAACCGCGCGTCCCCGATTAGGAGATGCTCACCGATGATCGACTCATCGCATTCCAGCGACTTGAGCAGCGTGCGACCCAACACACACACATAGGTCCCGTTCTCAACGTCGACCGGTCCGAAGAAGCGACCAGCGTCGACGAAGAAGTTCCGAATGGTCTGATACTGCTCGGTGACCCCGCGAACCGGCACGTCCTCGGCCGACTCGCCGGCGTAGCCGACCTCGACCTGAGAATACACAAACGGCGTGATGCGCCGGACATCCTTGCACTCCGTCCGGACGGCCTCCACGTCGCGCATGTCCAGCGTGACCCGGCTCATACCCGCGCGACGCAGCGCCGGTGGCGTGTGCGGACGAACCACCATGTACTGCGTGCCGTACCCGCGGAGCATGTCCGTCAGATACCTACCGAACCCGTCCACCAACGACACGACCGTGATGATCGAGGAGACCGCGATGATGATGCCGAGGGTGGTGAGGATCGACCGTCCCTTGTTGGCCCAGATCTGCACGAACGCGGTTCCGACGTTTTGCGCGTTGCGCGCGGTCGTCCCGCACATCCATCCCCACAACCTCGCGGATATGCGCCACAACCACCGCATCACGACACCGCGACGCGCGGCGACTCCGAGCCGGCGCCGGCGCGCACACCCGGTCCGCGTGTATCCTGATCGGCCGGTTCGTGCCGTTCGTCCGACGCTATCGACCCGTCCCGCAACCGAATCACCCGCCTGCACCGGGCCGCGATCTCCTCCTCGTGCGTAACGACGATGATCGTCTGACCCTCGGAGTGCAGCGTGTCGAACACGTCCATGATTTCTTCGCCGGTCTTGCTGTCGAGATTGCCGGTCGGTTCGTCCGCGAGAATAATGTCCGGTTCCTGGGCGAGCGCCCGGGCGATGGCCACACGCTGCTTCTGCCCACCCGAGAGCTGGTTGGGACGGTGCGCTGCCCGGTCGGCGAGGTTCACACGCTCCAGCGCCGCCATCGCACGCTGCTTCTTGTGTCGGGCGAGCGCGTACATCATGGGCAACTGCACGTTCTTGAGTGCCGTGGTGCGCGGCAGCAGCTCGAAGGTCTGAAACACGAACCCGATTTTCGTGCCGCGAATCCGCGCGAGGCGCGATTGCGATAGCTTCGACACGTCCTTGCCGCCAAGCAGGTACTTGCCGAGAGACGGAATGTCCAGGCAGCCGAGGATGTTCATCATCGTACTCTTGCCCGAACCGCTGGGACCCATGATGGCCACGTATTCGTTCTCGGCGATCGAGAGCGATACTCCCCGCAGCGCGCGGACGATTTCCGTCCCGACGCGGTAGATCTTCTCCACGTCGATCAACTCGATGACCTGATCGTCGGCGTGTTCGCTCATGAGCCCGAACTCTTCGCCAGTGCCTCATCGTCGTCGGATGCGGGCTCGTCCTCATTCTCGTCCGCGAGCTTCTCCGTTTCCGACTCCTGCTCGCCGGACTTCTCTTCGGACTTCTTTTTGTCTTCGTCGGAGAGGGCGACTTTCTTGCCGTCCTCGAGTTGATCGAGGCTGCGGTACGGACCGATGATCACCTCGTCGCCCATGCCCACACCGGCGCGAAGCTCGACGCGGCGGGTGTCGGCGATGCCCGGCTCGACGAGACGAACGCGGGCCACGTCGTCTTCCATCACGTAGACGACCTTGATGTACTGCGCCTGGCGGGCGCGCTCCGACAGGTCGACCTGCTGCTGCCGATCATCGAACGCCTTGACGATTTCCTCCGAGAGGTCCTTTCGCATGCGATGGACAACTGCTTCGACGGGAATGGTGATTGCGTCCTCGCGATACGCAACCTCGATCTCGACGTTGGCCGTCATGCCCGGCTTGATGCCCTCGTCATTCGACTGCACCCGCAACAGCGTCTCGAACGTCACCACATCGCGTCCCGTCAGCCGCGTGCCCTTCGACGCGACCCGGACCACCTCCGCGGGCACCGGCACATCCGGCGCCGATTGCAGATACAGCCGCGCAGTCTGCCCCGGCTTGACCCGCGGCACGTCAACCTCGTCAACCCGGGCGCGGACCTGCATCTCCGAGAGATCGCTGATCGTCATGATCACCGTGCCCGCGTTGTTCATCGTGCCGGTGACCACGACCTCGCCCTGCTTGGCGTTGAGCTTCGATACCACCCCGTCGATGGGCGACTCGATCACCGTACGCTTGAGCTCCTCCAGAAGACGCTTTTCCGCCGCCTCGGATTGGGTCAGCTCGTGCTCACGCATCTCCAGCCCGGCCTTGGCTTTCTTGTAGAGCGTCAGGTAGTCCAGCATCTCGGCCTGAGACGTCGCGTCCGACTCGGCCAGTCGCTTCTGGCGATCTACGTCGCGCTGCGCCTTCTCGAGGTCCGGCTTCGCCACGTTGATCGCCGCGCGTAGTTGCGCGATGCGCGCTCGCGCCGATTCCAAGTCCGCCAACACATTGTCGTCGTCCAGGCGGCAAAGAAGATCGCCGCGCTTGACCAGATCGCCCTCCTCGACGGGCATCTCCTCGATCTTGGACACGATCTCCGAGCTGATCTCCACCTCCAGGACCGGCTCGACGTCGCCCGGCGCCTGCACCAGGCGGATGATCTTCTCGCGCGTCGGCTCCGCCGTCTTCACCGTCAGCGCGACCTCCTCGGCCACGTGCAGTATCGACTCGTCTTCAGAGGCGCCGCGCATGCCGCTAAGCACGAAAACACCGGCGCTGATCGCCGCCAGCACCACCAACGTGAGTAATCCCTTCATGAGGACTCCTTCAGCCTCCGCAGAGAAGGCGTCATTTCGGCACGTATTCCATGGCCGCGCGAGCGCCCGTCGCCGCCAGACACATCAGCGAGCACGAGACGATCGCCATGCGCCGGCTCAACTGCTGCGTCACGACCAGACCCAGACCGACCAGAACCCAAAACCAGATACGAAAAGGATCGATCGCCGCCAGAAACGTCGGCTCGCCGGCAGGTCCCAACGAGCGCAACGACGTATCGACATCGAGGGTACGATAGTAAAACAGCATCGCGAGTCGCAACCCGTGTGCTGCAAGATCGAGCACGCCGGCGTAGACGCAGATCGACATCAGGCTGTGCCATTCCGGCTTGCGACCCGTCAACGCCACGACCGCGTACAGCACGGCCGCGATCAGCAGGAACGACGCCAGCGCATTCAACGGCGACACCACGACGACGCTCCACTTGGTGATCGTCTTCATGAACTCGCCTTGCTGGTCGGCCGACTCGAAACTCTCCTTCAACGCGGCGCGGTCGACGAGATTCGCCTGGCCCGATTCGATCACGCCTTTGCTCTTTTCGGTCTGCTCATCGACCAGGTAGTCGATCAGCCCGCTCTGAATCTGCAGATACCCCATAAGCATCAGCAGACCCAGCATCGTCGCCAGCATCCACCCGTACGCCCCGGTGTCCTCGACCCGCGCAAACACCGAGCGCGGCGAGGTGATCATCACCAACGCATCGCGAACCGCCACAGCGCGATTCGCCGGTTCGATTCCGTTGTCAGAGACCGTCGCCTCCATCGGCTCACCTGGGTAATGTTCATCTGCACGCCACCGGCGCGGTCACCATTATACATCGATTCGTTCCAGAGGACCGCTTATTGGCATACAAGACAGGGTTTTGCGCCAGGAAAGACAACAATCGACAATCCGCCGCAAGGAGGTCTTGACGGGAGACGGAGATTAATCTGGTTTTCCGTGTCAGAAATCGGCGGCTCGTGCGACATCATGGTGAGGAAGCGAGAAACAGAAAAACGGAGCGATGTGATGAACACTCTTTTCAGACACAGGGCAAGAGCCATGACCCTCGCCGAGGTCGTCGTCAGCACAGCCTCGATCAGCGTGGTGACCGCACTGTTGATCCCGTCACTGTCGGACACGCGGTACCTGTCCCAACGGACGCAGTGTCTCAAGAACCTCGGACACCTCGGCAGCGCCGCCGCGATTCACGCGATGACCGATCCGCTCGGGTTGGGCATTCCGGTTCACCCGTTGATGGGCACGGCGCCCGGCGCTCTTGGCGAGTACGAGTGGGGCGGAAAATCCGGTATTGGGGAACCCTACTCGGGCGGAGATCCGGCGTCATCGAAATGGGGAACGCAGGAAGGGCGCGGCCCTGCGACCAGACGGTTAAACCAAATCATCTACGGCGACGTGTTCCCCGACTACGTGAACGACCCCGGTCCCAACAACATCAACTGGCTCGCGGACGCCCAACTCGAACTCGACAGTTTCCACTGTCCGGCCGACACCGGGTACGCGGGGCATCACTACAGTGCCTGGCGCGAATCGCGCCTGAGCTCCTACGACCACTACGGCAACAGCTACTCCGCAAGCGCCCATTGGGTCGGGATGGCGGGCGGGGGTTGTACGATCATGAGCAACTCGCCGCTGCTCCGGCCGCTCGCGGATGTGCCGAACCCGGGACGGACGCTCCTGTTCATCGAAAACGCGGGGCGGTTCGCTTACCGTATCAACTACGGGATGGACGGTTGCTCATCACTGACGGGGCCGCTCTCCAACGACGCGAGTACGGGAATCAAGGGATGGCACGGTCCCGAGAACACGTTTCAGGTCGCGTACGTCGACGGTCATGCCGCGGCGGTTTACATCCGAGGCCACGAGCAACCTCAACCCGAACTACGAAGCTACCCGTTCGGCGACTATGAAACCTGGCGATGCGTGACCATCCGCGGTCCCGATTGGCAGATCGACACACTGCCGGCGCCGCCTGTCGAAACGAACATACCGTGTGTAACTCCGGGCGTGGTTCTTGATGTGGTTTACTAGTACTCCGACCCACGTGAATTGATGGGTCAAACGGTCCTCCTTTGCCGATTTGGGGAATGGATCCCATAGGCAAGGAGGCCGACGATGAAAAAGTATGTGGTGACGCTGACCGAGGAAGAGCGCGCGGGGCTGCGT
>JAJDDR010000078.1 GCA_029260255.1 Phycisphaerae bacterium | reverse complement strand
GAGATCAGCGCTGCCCCCAAGCCTACACCAAGACTCACCAGCCATCCCAAGAGCAGGCGAAAGAGCACGCTCCGACCCAGATCGTCATAACCCATCAGACCGGCTGCCCGGTACACCCAGCGACCCGCAGCCCGAAACATCTCCGGTAGCCGCGGCCCGTATGCTTCGTACGGTGTGACCGCCGCCATCGTCGGCGCGGCCCGCACGCCGTTATCGAGGTCCTGCACGTTGCTCCAGCGCGACGAAAACGGCAGCGCCAGTATTGACATCACGCACATTCCGGCGAAGACCGCCGTTGCCCAACAGGCGACTCGATTGCGCCGGAAACGCTTCCACGCCCTGTTGTCGAGCATCTCGATCATCTCGGCGATCCCGAAACACGCGGGTCAACCGCGGCGTAGAGCGTGTCGACCGCGATGTTGAACAGGATCACGACGGTGGCGTACACCAGGACGGTGCTCATGATTAGACCCCGGTCCAGGTTCAGCGCAGAGTCGACGAAGTGCTGGCCGATCCCCGGCACGCTGAAGACCTTCTCGACCACGAACGATCCGGTCATCGCCTGCGCGGTCGCGGGACCGAGGTAGCTCAGCACCGGCAGAAACGCGACTTTGAAGACGTGCCTGAAGACAACCACGCGCCGGCTCAGCCCTTTTGCCATCGCGGTTCTGACGAAATCGCAACCCAGTGCGTCGAGCATGCCGACCCGCGTCAACCGGGCGATGTAAGCCATGAAGGGCAGCGACAACGCCAGCGCGGGAAGTGGCAGATGCGACAGCGTCCCCCACCCGCCGATCGGTACCGTCTTCAAGTACACGGCGAACACGGTGAGCAGCATCGTGCCGGTCACGAACGTGGGCAGCGAGATGCCGATCAGCACGAAACCCAGCGCCGTCAGATCGAACCAGCCGTCTCGCCGAACGGCGCTGATGACCCCCAACGGCACCCCGACCGTCACCGCGATCAGCATGGCCAGCAGCCCGAGCGTCAGCGAAACGGGCAGCGACTGGGCGATGATTTGTGAGCAGGTCCAGTCCTTGTACTGAAACGACGGCCCGAAATCGAGACGAGCGGCGCCCGCGAGAAACTGGAAAAAGTACGCGCCGTTGTCATCCATGTCGTAGCGCGCCTCGAGCGCGCGGACGACCTCGGGCGGCATGTTGCGCTCCGCCGACGCGAAGGGGTTGCCCGGGATCACGATCACCATCAGAAACGTGACCGCGTAGACGCAGAACAGCGTCAACACACCCATCAGCAACCGTCGCGAGATCATCTGTATCATGGCGCCGTCGACACGTAGCGGAAGGGAAACTCGAGCCGCGCGTTGGGAACCAACCCGCGAACGTGCGGCTTGATCGCCAGCAGTTGCGTCGCCTGATAGAGCGGTAGCACCGGGACAGTCTCCCGCAAGAGCCGCGCCTCGCCCGCGGCCAGCAACGCGAGCCGATTCTCCGCATCCGTCTCAGCGGCCGCGCGACCCAATACGTCGTCAAACTCCGCGTCGGAGTGCCCCGAATCGTTGTTACCGTTCCCCGTGAGGAACAGATCGAGAAACGTCGTCGGATCGCCGTAGTCGCCGTACCAACCCGCTCGCGCGATCATGAAACGCCGGTTCTTGCGATCCTCGCCGAACGTCTTGGACTCCTTCCCGCGAAGCGCGATCGCCGCACCCAGATGCCGGCGCCACATGTCGGCCATCGCGGTGCAGACGCGTTCGTGGATGAACCCCGTGTTGTACAGCAGGTCGATTTCCGGAAGCCCGGCGCCCCCCGGGTACCCCGCCAGCGCCAGCAATCGTTGCGCCTCGACCGGATCGTATTCAAGTCCGCCCGGCGGTTCGTATCCCGGGATCGTGCCGACCGGAACGACGCTGCCGATGGGGATCTCGCCACGGCCGACCACCTGTTCCGCGATCGCGCGCCGGTCGATGGCCAGCACGAACGCTTTTCGCACGCGCGCGTCCACGAACGGGTTCGACCGGCCGTCCACCGTCGCGTCCGCGCAGTTGAAGAGATAGAAATACGTTGCGAACACCGCAGGATTGTAAAACTCCGGCCGCTCGCCCGTGATCGCCAAACGCGCCAACTCGTGCCCGTACGGAACGCCCATCTCGGGCAGGAAGTCCACGTCGCCCGACTCGTACGCGAGAATCGCCGAGTTCAGGTCGCCGTAGACCGCCATCTCCACCGTCGAGCACTCAAGCTGCTCTCGCTCGCGGAAGTGTGGATTCGCCCGCATGCGCAGGCGACGCTGGAACGCCCACGCGTCAAGCATGTACGGCCCGTTGGTAATCAAACCGGGGTACCCGTTCACGTGGTAGTCGGGCTTGGTCCACTGCGGGTCGTACACCACGAGCCCTTCCGCCGTGATGCCCTTTCCCCCGTGGTCGATGCGAAGGCGTTCGATGCTCTCGTGAATCGGCAGCAGCGCTACGAACGCGCAAAGATCCGGAAAGTACGCGCACGGCGCGTCGAGCGCGACCTCGAGCGTTTGCGGTGCCACCGCGCGCAACCCCACCCGGGCAAACCGCTCTTCGATCTGCCCGGTGTGTTCCTCGAACCGCGCCCGCCACGCGTCCGATCCCGTCTCGAGCGACGAAAGCTCCGCCACCGCCGCGTTCCGCCAATCGTAGTAATCACGTGCCCCGACCACGTGCTCCGTGAGAAAGAACGCATAGTCCCCGGCCGTTCCCGGTTCGATCGCCCGGCGCCAACCGCGAAGAAAATCGTCCGCCGTCACCGGGTCGCCGTTGGACCACCGCGCGTCGGGTTTGATCGTGAACGTGTACGTCCGCCCGTCCGCCGAAACGTCGGGCGGCTCGGCCACTCCGGAGATCGGCGCGCCGGTCCGCGGATCGAGGATCGTGAGACCCTCCCAGATGTTCGACGCAACGCGGATGTCCTGTTTCCAGGTGATCGCCGCCGGGTCCAACGTGTGAATACCCGAGGAGTTCACGTAGACCAGATCGGCCCGGTCGTCGGTCGTCCCGATCGAGTAGATCGCGAGAACGACGGCCAACAGAGTACACGACGTGACCATCAGCGATCGGAACATGACGGCCGAGTCTCCCGCAGACGCCGACCCGACGCAAGCACGACCTCGGGTGATACGTGCTACGGGCGCCGATTCCGCAACGCGCTCGTGCGATAGCCGCTCGACGTCACGGTGACGCGGCGGTTCGGGAGCAGTCCGTCAATCTCTCTCGCTCGACCGTCCGGAAAGCGCACGCGGAGCTTGAGCTTCGACGCCTTCTCCGAGCCCAACCCGAAGTACGCCACCGGCGCGTCGCTGGATTGAAAACTCCCGCCGCCGCGTATCCACCGCCGTTGCGTGCCGCCGGCACCGATCAACTCCACGATCGCGCCGTGCCCGCGGTGATTGGGGGGCTCCAACTGCAAGTCGACGACGAGCACGTCAGCAGGCGGAGAGTCGTTCCGCAGCACGCGAACGGGCCCGTTCAAGGTCGTCAGAATGACATCCACGTCTCCGTCGTTGTCGATGTCGCCGAACGCCGTCGCTCTGCCGCGAAGAGGTTTGCTGAAGATGTCGCCCGCGGCGGTCACCCGTCGAAAACGCGCACCCGCGCCGCGCTCAAACAGCAGCGGCTGCTGCTCGTAGTCCGAGTCGATGTCGTGGGTCATCGCTTCCGGATAGACGTGACCGTTCGAGACGAACAGGTCCTCATCCCCGTCCGAGTCGAAATCGTAAAACCCGCATCCCCACGACAGAAACCGGCGGCTGACCAACCCGAGCCCGTATTGACTCGTGCGATCGTCGAAGAACGCGCCGTCCAGGTTGAGGTGCAGCGTGTTCGTATCGCTCGAGAAGTTGCTGGTGAACAGATCGGGGAACCCGTTGCCATCCACGTCTCCGATGGCGATCCCCATCGTGGCTTGCGTCGTGCCGTCCATGTTGGATGCCACGCCCGAGACGACGCCAACGCTCTCGAACTTGCGATTGCTGAGATTGCGAAACAGAAAGTTCTCCGCAGAGTCGTTGCCGACGAAAACGTCCTGCCTTCCGTCCGCGTCGTAGTCGACCATCGCCGCGACCAGCCCGTAGCCGGGACTGACGCTCGCGCAGCCGCTGGCGACGCTGATGTCACGAAACGTGCCGTCCCCCGCGTTTTCATAGAGAACATCCGCCTGGGGCGTCAGCCCGTGCGGACCGGCCATGACGTTCACGCCCTTGTAGAGCTTGCCCGCGCGACTCGGCGGATGGTGCACGTCAAAGACGAGGTAGTTCGCGACGTACAGATCGAGATCGCCGTCGCCATCAATGTCACCGAAGGCGGCACTGGTACTCCATCGCGTGTCACCGACACCCGCTTCGGCGGTCACATCGGTGAAGCGTTTCGAACGCCGACCGCAGTCGTTGCGCAGGAGCACGTTGCGACCGTAGCTCGTGACATACAAATCGTCGTACCCGTCGCCGTCATAATCGCCGACCGCCACACCCATCGCCCAGCGTTTCAGCGCGATCCCGAACCGTTGCGTTACGTCGACGAACTCCCCGTCGCCGTTGTTGGCGTACAATCGAGAACCGGGACCCTGCTCCGGCTCGGACATCGTCGCGCCGTTGGCGAAGAACAGGTCGAGGTCCCCGTCGTTGTCGAAATCGAACAACGCCACGCCGCCGCCGTTGACCTCCAGAATCTCCCGCGACGGATCCTGTCCAGAAACCATGACCAGGTCGATGCCGCTGGATTGTGTCACATTTGTGAAGCGAATCTCGCCAACCGCACACGCCGAACAAACGACCAACACACCGATCATGCCGTACGACCCGTGCGGCGTCATTCGGGGTGCCCCTTTGCGGGCTGGACCCGTTCGCGTACGCGATTGTGCATCCTCCGTGCCTCCGCGGCGCCGTCACTGTCACCCAGGCGCTGAAGCACGCGAGACAGCTTGAAGTACGCGCCGTACAGGTCCGGATTCAGCTGAACCGCTCGCTCCAACTCGCGTTTCGCCTCTTCGAGGCGCCCTCGTCGAGTGTGAACGTCGGCGAGCCGTGTGCGCGCCTTCGCTTCGCCCGCCTTTGCGCCCTTCCTAGCGGCCAGCGCGATGCTCGCCGTGAATTGCCGCTCGGCCGATGTGAGATCGTCCGCGTCGTAATCCAGGAGTCCCAACGCGAAGTGTGCGTCCGCGCTCCTCGCGTCGATTGCGACCGCCGCCTCAAACGCCTCTCGCGCTTCACGCGCCCGACCGAGATTGTAAAGGCACCACCCGTGGAACACGCGAGCGGCGGGGTCTTTGGGATCCAGGCTCGCTGCGTGCGCGAACAGCGGCTCGGCGGATGCGTATCGTTTCTGCTTGTGGTACGTCAGCGCCAGCAACAGGTGGGCGCGTGACGAACTCGGGTCTCGCTCGACCAGATCGGTCGCCAGCGCTCGCGCCGCGTCGAACCGGTGCTCGCCGATCAGGCGAAGACACCGCCCCTGATCCGACTCGCCGGGTGTCGCGATTGCGCCGGCGGCGGCCGGAAGCAGGGCGAGCACACCGTGCAGTGTCGTGCGTGTCATCGACCCTACAGTCCGAACTTGATCGCGGCTCCGCACGTGGCGATCGTGAAGCCCGCCGTTGCGTGCGCGTAACGCGCCAACCACGGAGCCGACAGGCGGGCCAGACCGGCGTGGGCGAGCGCGACCACCATCGTCATCGTGATCAGGGTGACCACCGCGAAGACCGACGTCACCAGCACGATGCCCGAGACACTCAACTCGGCGGCCGGGTACATCAATAGCGGAATTAGCGGCTCACACGGACCGAACACGAAGATCGTGAACAGCACCCACGGGGTCATCCGCCGGGCCTTGTTCTCCTCGGCGTGTACGTGCGCGTGATCGCTGGTGTGTACGTGCTCATGCTCGTGCAACATTCCATCGCCATGGCTGTGCCAGTGTGTGTGCGGTCTGTTGCGAATAGCCTGACGAATGCCCCACGCCATGTACGCCAACCCGAAACCGAGCAGCAGCCATCCAGCGATGCTGCCCCGCCCGTCCTCGAGCCCCTCGATCCCGCCGACCGCGAGCCCCGCCGCGATGCCGATCGCTCCGAGGATGATCGAGCCCGCAACGTGACCCAGCCCGCAGACCAGCGTGATGACGATTGTCTTGCTGAACGACCACTTGCCGACGCGCGACATGGCGATAAAGGGGACGTAGTGGTCCGGTCCCATCAGCGTGTGGACCAGCCCGAGCGTCGCCGCGGTCACCAGAAGGAACCCGAGCGTCTGCTGCTGCACCTTCGACTCCTCTACCTGCCCGGCCGCGCTCGATCCCCCGTCCTCACTCTACCAGTAGACCACGCGGAGGCGTCCCGTGTCAACGCTATCCACGTGGCTCGGCGACGATGGGGTGTGACCACTGATGGTAGCATGGCAAGGGTAGGGCGGGTTCCACCCGCCTTCTTCCTCGGTTGCGGTGGGTAGAACCCGCCCTACGGCACGTCCCTGACCGACGATGCCACAATTGCTGGTCACACCCGCGACGATGTAGCCACGCCGCCCCCGGCTGGAATCGCACCAAGACCGTCCGCGACAGCAGCGCCACCGGCGCGTTGGTCGCCCAATACGACTACGACGCCCTCGGCCGGCGGATCAGGAAGCGCGCGGACAACTCCGGTCCGCACAACACCACGGGCGCCGGCGACTACTTCTTCTACGACGGCCACCGCGTCATCGAGCAGCACCGGCCGACCGTCGGCTTCGGCAAGGCCACGCTGGCATCCGACCGCCCGACGCGCACCGCGGACACGGTGCCAACCAAAGGCACTCCCGGCGACATTGACCCCAATCGCCACGCCGCCCTGGCTCCTCCTCCCGGTGGCGGCGGGCCCGGCGACCTCTATCGCGAGTTCGTCTACGGTCTGAACGACATCGACGAGTTGGTCATGCAGATCACGCAGGACCCGCTGACTCCCGAAGGCGTGCATGAATACGCCCTGCTCGACGCCAACAACAACGTCACAGGCATGACTGACTCCACCGGCCACGTCATCGAGCAATACAGCTACGAGCCTTACGGCCGCGTGCTCTCGGCTGAGTCCGTCGATTCCCTCACGAAACCTCCCACCGCGAACGAACTACCCGCCGTCAGCGGCCCAATCTCCGTCCTGGCCGGCAGATGACGCCCATGGCATCCGGAAGGACACTGCCCCGGGGGCGACCGCGCCACACTTGCTTCCCCGTCGCCACATTTGCCGTTTGCCTGCACTCATGGCAGAATCCCCGCCGACGTGTGACGAGGCGGTCGGCACCGCCGCGACCCGGCTTCGCTGACAAGGAGAATCGTTGTGATCCAGAGGTGCGTGCGAGAACTCGTTTGCCTGACGGTGCTGTGTTCGATCGGTTGTGCAACTTCGGCACGCGGGCAATCACATTTGATGAGACTCGCCGACGTGCATCACGATCGGATCGTGTTCACCTACGAAGGCGACCTCTGGTCGGTTGCCACCGCCGGCGGCGACGCGGCCCGCATCACCAACGACCCCGGCACCGAGACGTGGGCCAAGTTCTCGCCGGACGGTCGGCAGATCGCGTTCACCGCCCAATACGACGGCGGCCGGGACGTCTACGTGATGGACGCTCGCGGCGGCGTGCCCAAGCGCCTCACCTATCATCCGGCCGGCGACCGCGTCCTCGGGTGGTTCCCCGACGGGAAGCACGTCCTCTTCCGCTCGCGCCGCGAATACCCGACCCGCGCGGAGATGATCTACAAGGTGTCGGTGGACGGCGGCATGCCGATCAAGCTCAACGTCGACCGCGCCGGTCTGACGGCCATCTCGCCCGACGGCACCATGATCGCCTACAACCGCATGAGTCGGGAGAGTCGCACATGGAAGCGACACCAGGGCGGCACCGCGCAGGACGTCTGGGTCGGCAACATCGAGACAGCGGATTACAAACGAATCACCGATTGGCCGGGAAGCGACAACTTCCCCATGTGGCGCGGCGACAAGATCTACTTCAGCTCTGACCGACTGCACGGAACGCTCAACCTGTACCGCTGCGACATCGACGGCTCCAATGTCGAGCCGCTCACGGCGTACAAGGACTATGACGTCAAGTACCCGTCCATCGGCATTGACCATATTGTCTTCCAAAACGGCGCGCAGCTTCATCTTCTCGATCTCACCACCGGCAAGGCCCACGCAGTGCCGATCGAAATCCCGAGCGACCTCATCCGCATGAGGTCCGAATTCGTCGACGCCTCGCCGTCGCGCGGTTCGTTCGGACTGTCGCCGACCGGCAAGCGCGTGCTACTCGAAGCGCGCGGCGAAATCCTGAACCTCCCGGCCGAAGACGGAGAGCCGATCAACCTCACGCAAACCACCGACGCGCGCGAGAAGAACGCCGCATGGTCGCCCGACGGACGCTGGGTTGTGTTCATCTCCGACAAGACCGGCGAGGAGGAACTCTACCTGGTCGACCAGAAAGCGGCCGAGCCTTGGCGCCGGCTCACCGAAGCGGGCAACGGGTTCCGCATGCAGCCGGTGTGGTCTCCGGACAGCAAGCACTTGCTCTTCTCCGACAAGTTCATGCGTCTCAACATGGTCGACGCCGAGTCCGGAGCGATCGAAGTCCTCGATCAGGGCGACTACGACGACGGCTGGGAACGCTGGGGCATCCAGGACTATGTCTGGTCGCCCGACAGTCAGTGGATTGCCTACACGAAGATGGAAGAGAGCCTGAACGAGTCCATCTTTCTGTACTCGGTCGAAGACGAAGAGTCCCACCGCGTCACCGGAACAATGACCGAAGACTGGAGCCCGTCGTTCGATCCCGAGGGACGCTACCTCTACTTCCTCTCCAGTCGCACATTTGATGCGACTATGGGTCTCGTGGATCAAAACCACATCTTCCTCGACATGTGCCGCCCCTATGTCGTCGTTCTCAAAGACGGCGAGCCGTCCCCCTTCGCACCGGAGGACGCTCACGAGGAGATCCAGGAAGAAGAGGAAAAAGACGCCGACCACGAGAAAGACGACAAGGACAGCAAAGATGAAAACGACGAAAAGAGTGAAAAGGAAACCGAGATCGACGTCGCCGCCATCAATCGCCGGATCGTAGCCGCCCCGGATGTGAAGGCGGGCAACTACTTCCGGCTTGAAGCAACCGACAAGGGGTTCTACTACCTCGCTAAGAAAGGTCGCGAGTTCATCAAGTACCAAGCAGTCAGCGACGAATCAGGCGGTAAGCTGGACCTCTACCACTACGACCTGGAGAAAACCAAAGCCAAGAAACTCATGAGCGACATTGCCAACTACCACCTCTCTTCCGACGGCGAGAAACTGGTCTATCGCGCCGGCAAGGCGTATGGCGTCGTGGACGTCGGTTCCGCCGCCGACGTCGGCGACGGTGAGGTGAGTCTCGACGGCGTGCTCGTCGAAGTGGATCGAACCAAGGAGTTCCTCCAGATTATCGACGAAGCTTGGCGCATCCAACGCGACTGGTTCTACGACCCGGCGATGCACGGCGTCGATTGGCAGGCAACACGTGAAAAGTACCGCCGATTCGTGGCCTACTGTGGCGATCGCAGTGACCTGAACTACCTCATCGGGGAGATGATCGCCGAACTCAACATTGGGCACACCTACGTGCGCGGCGGGGACGTCAAGCGAGGCGGGAAGAGCGTTCCCGTCGGGTTGCTCGGCGTGGACTTCGATACCACCCCCGGCGCGGACTACTACCGTATCGCCCGCATTATCCCCGGAACACCGGGCAGCAGCCGCGAGCGATCGCCGCTCGCCGAACCCGGTTGCCCCGTCACCGAGGGCGACTACCTCATCGCCATCGACGGTCGCGAGATTCGCTCGACCGACAACGTCTTCCGCCACCTGCAGAACAAGAGAAGTCGCGTCATCACGCTGACATACAATGACAATCCCTCGGCCGACGGCGCCGAGACCTGCCGCGTCAAGACCATCGGCAGCGAGAGCGCCATCCTGTACCGCGACTGGGTGGAGACCAACAAGGCATACGTCGACAAGGCGAGCGGCGGGCAGATCGGATACCTGCACATCCCCAACATGGGTCAGAGTGGCCTGAACGAGTTCGCCAGGTATTGGTACCCACAGTACTACAAGAAGGGGTTCGTCATCGACGAACGCTACAACGGCGGCGGGTTCACCGGCGACATGATCATCGACCGCCTCGAACGCCAAGTCTGGGCCGCGACACAGCCGCGCGAGGGCAAGCCCATCCGCGATCCCGAACGCGGCTTCCACGGACACATGGCCGTGCTCATCAATGAGAACACCGGCTCCAACGGAGAGTTCTTTGCCGAAGCGATCAAGATCAAGAAGCTCGCCCCCGTCATCGGCGTGCGTACCTGGGGCGGCGCCATCGGCATCGAACCGCATCAGGATCTGATGGACGGCGGCGGGACCACCCCGCCGCAGTTCGGCCTGTACGGCATGGACGGCACCTGGCTGATCGAGGGACACGGCGTCGACCCCGACATCGAAGTGCAGAACTTCCCCGGCGACGTCGTTCGCGGCAAGGACACTCAACTCGACGCCGGGATCCAAACCGTGCTGAAAGCAATCGCCGAGCATCCCAAGGAGATGCCCGCGCGCCCCAAGTACCCCGACAAGAGCAAGAAGCGGTAGCTGCCGATTGTGGCGTCACGCGCGAGCTTGCCGGTGTGCCACTGCTCTTGAGCAGCGCGAGACGGGTTGCGCGCGCTCCGATGTCACTCGAGACCGGCGATATACGCGTCGAGTTCCTTCTGCAGTTCAAGGATCGGCGTGTCAAAGAACTCGGCGAACGCCGTCACTTCGTCAACGGTCTCCCCTTCGGCCGGCGGACCGCGATTGGCCAGGTGAGTAAGGTATGCAGACAGTTCCTCCGCATGCCGGTGGAAGAGAAACGCGAAGACCGCCCACGATTCGGCATACATCGCCCCGATCGCCTCGGTCGAATCGTCCGCGTCCAATTCGAGTTTCAGGAGCCTGTGAAGCCCCTCCGTCTTTTTGGCGGCCTTCACTTCGCGGTACTTC
>JAJDDR010000077.1 GCA_029260255.1 Phycisphaerae bacterium | reverse complement strand
GCCCTTGGCGTGCCGGCAGTCCGGACAGGCGAACCGTTCGAGGTTCGTTCCCCATCGAACCTCCTTGAGACACTCTCGGCAGGCTTCGTCGGAGCCGAATCGCCCGATGAAGGTGGCGACATCGATCACCTTGGGAATCGGCGTCTTGTGGTCGTTTTTCGGTCTCTTCAGGCCGGTGTCAGGCATCAGCTCGTCTCCTTGCTCAGGACCGCTAAACCCTAACATATACCGAACTTACGAACCGGAGTCAAGTAGAGAATCAGTATGCGGAAATGCCCGGCCAGCTGCCGAACCACCCGGATGTACGCGTCCTGCGTACCCCGCGAATGGCCGGCGAGCTGCATGTCCTCGATCATGCGTGTTCTGAGTTCGGTCATCGTGATATCCTCTCAGTAGCAGACCCACAACGAGACTCCGGCCCCGCAGCCGGAAACCTCCAGGATACCACGCCCCCGAACGCCCCTCGCCCCCGACCCCTGTGGCGTAGCCGCTTCGTCCAATTACCAAACGAACCCATTTTGAACCCACGCTTTAATCTTGCGCGTAGCGCCGCGTCACGCGAGCACCCTGGAGTCCCGCGATGTAGTCCGCCGCCCTGCGCCGCGTTACACTGCCCGCGCATTCGACGCCGGTGCGTGTGACAAGCCAGGCGGTCCAAGACGCCAGCGGGCGGCGAGCAGAACAGGATTCCGGAGCACGCGGCATGCGATTTGAAAACGTCTACATCCCCTACGGGGCCTACTGGTCCACACCCTTCTGCAAATGGCAGGGCTGCCTCAGCCACCTGCACTCAGTCAGGTTCGCCGCCGAGGTAGCCACCACCGCCCTCCAGCGAAGCAACATCCCGCCCGACGTCCTCGACGCGCTCTTCCTCGGAATGACCGTCCCCCAACAATCCAGCTTCTACGGAGCGCCCTGGGCAGCAGGGCTCCTCGGCGCGCCCGACATCACAGGCCCCACCATCAGCCAGGCCTGCGCAACATCCGGCAAGGTCATCGCCGCCGCTGCCGCAGAGATCGAACTGGGTCACCACGCGACAGTCCTTACTGTGTTGTGCGATCGAACCAGCAACTCGCCGCACATCTACTACCCCTGCCCCATGTCACCCGGCGGAATCGGCAAACACGAAGACTGGGTGTGGGACAACTTCAGTCACGACCCCTTCGCCCAAATCTCCATGCTCCAGACCGCCGAGAACGTCGCCCGCAGCGCCGGCATCGACCGCGCCGCCCAGGACGAAGTCGCACTGCTCCGTTACAGCCAATACAAAGACGCCCTGGCCGACGACTCCGCGTTCCTCAGACGATTCATGATCCTCCCCCTCGACGTCAAAGACGCCTCAGGCCGAAAGGTCATCCACACCGCCGTCGGCGACGAAGGCGTATTCCCCTCGACGGCCGAGGGGCTCGCCAAGCTCAAACCCGCCACCGAGGGCGGCACCGTCACCTTCGGTCACCAGACCTACCCCGCCGACGGCAACGCCGGACTCATTATCACCAACAAGGAAAAAGCCACCGAACTGACCCGAGACACGACCGTGACCATCCGCGTCGTCTCCGTCGGCCACGGACGTGCCGACAAGGGCTTCATGGCCATGGCCAACGTCCCCGCGACCAAACAAGCACTCCAACGCGCCGGCATCGCCAACAAGGACGTCAAAGCCATAAATACGCACAACCCCTTCGCCGTCAACGACGTTTACTTCGCCCGCGAGATGGGCATCGACGTCGCGGACATGAACCGCTTCGGCAGTTCCCTCGTCTGGGGTCACCCCCAAGCCCCCACCGGCGCCCGGCTCGTGATCGAGCTGATCGAGGAACTCGCCCGCGCCGGCGGCGGGTACGGCCTGTTCACCGGCTGCGCCGCGGGTGACACCGCACTGGCACTGGTCGTGAAGGTCGACTGAACCACAACCAACGAGGAGTCGCTATGGACGTCCCCATCGAGAAACGTTTCAAGGTGCTCTGCGAAATCTCCCGCGCCCAGCACTTCGCCTGGCGCGAAGCCGCCCTGACCCTCGCCCCGCAACTCGACCCGATCCAACTCGTCAAGAAAATGTGGGAAATCACCGGCGTCCAGACCGGCGCCGCCTACCTCACACACCTCGACGCCACCAAGCCCCTCGCCCCGCAGATCGCCCGATCCATCGTCTGGTCGTCCGCCTGCATGGGTGAGGATGCGACCGTCGAAGACGGCGACGGAGACGAGGCCTTCGTCAAGCACGGCGACTGCCCGTGGTTCCACTGGCACAAACGCCTCGGCCTGCTCGAAGAGGATCAACCCGGTTGCGACACGTGGTTCGGCGCGGCCATCGACGAGATCAACCGCTCCCTCGGAACGAAGGTCAAAATCGAAACACAGTGTACCCTGCCCGCCGGAGACGCCTGCTGCCGCCGCCGCATCTGGCAAGAGCGGTAGGGCGGGTTCCACCCGCCTTCTTACACGATCGCGGCGGGTAAAACCCGCCCTACCGCTGGCATGCCACAAACGCTCGTTACAGAAAGTGACACGGTGTGTCACTTGAAGCGTTTGACCCACGCGATCCCCGTGCTCCCCGAGTACGGGTCGGCATACGGCATGATCTCGCCGCCGAACAGCTTCGGCGGTTCGCCGTCGTTGGCGATCGTGTGCCCCACGACCAGACCCAGCACGCCGCCCATGACCACGTCGCTGAGGTAGTGCTCGTGGTCCTCGAGCCGCGAGTAGCCCACCAGCCCGCTCAACACGTACAGCGGCACGCCCGCGACCGGCCCGTACTCGTGGTGCATCACCGAGGCGAACGCGAAGCTGCTCGCCGTGTGCCCGCTCGGAAACGTCCCCGACTCCCCGTTCGGACCCTCGTCCCAACTCGCCGCCTGACCGAGAAGCGTCGCCGTCCCCGTCACGGCCAACGCGCGGAACAGCTTCGTCCCCACGGTGTACGTCTTCTCGTCCTGCCGCTGCTGCCCCACGAGGTACCACAGCCCCGCGAGACCGAAGTGCGTCCCCGGATTGCCCGCGGCGGCCAGAACATCGCGGAATTCGTGGCTGAACCCAGAGTGCGAACGCAGGCTGTCCTCGGTGGTGTCGTCAGGACCCGTCTTCTGAAGCGACAACGACGCGCCGTAGGTCAGTCCCAGAACCACGAGGTTCTGCCGGTTGGTGAAGACGTCCTTCGTATCCTGCCAGAAGACGCTCGGCCAATCCCGGAAGTCACGATCAACCGTCTCCCAGAAACCCGGCAGCGGCATCCGCGACGTACCGCGCAGAGGAACATCCGCCGCGAGTTCGTATGTCAAAGGAGTGCCACTTCGCGCCGCTCGATCGACCGGAGGACGCCGCTGCGACGCGATCATCGGCAGGCGCGACCGAATCTCGTCGAGTGATCCGGTGGCGCACCCCGCAAGCCACAAGAGCGCCGCGCACACCGGCAGCATCACAAGTCGATACCTCACGTCCATGAACCGAACTCCTTATCAACGCCACTAAACCGTGCGACCCAGCATACTTGGGTTCGTCCCGCCGACAACCTCCACGAGTTCGAACCGGCGCCCCCGTGACATTCGCATCGACACAGATGCGCTTTCCTGCAATAATGAACGCGGGTCGGGTATTGATATGATGGGGATGCCGCTGCGCGCGTGGTCGTTACGCGGCGGGCGTGTTCGGGAAACGACGGCAAGGTCATCTTGCCGCCACCACGTTCATTCGGGCATGTGGTATTCACAACTGTCTGGAGGATTCGGAGATGAGGCAAACACGCGAAACACGACAACTGGTTCGTGGGGTTCATTGGCCATGTTGTTGTTGGCAGGCCCGGTTGCGTATGCGCAGCCGCTGCCGGGCCTGGCGATCATGATCCTGGCAATGCTGACGGCCGGTACGATCGTTCTCAGACGCCGCGCTCCTTCGGCCGCGTAGGCCGCTCGCCGACCGCGCCTCCCATTCTGGGCGGTATTGGTCGGTGCGTGGTGTGACTCAAACGGCGAACCGCACCGAAGTCCATTCCGGCCAGATTCCTCGCTGCGCTCGGAATGACAGAAGCGTCGGGTGGCACGGTCACGCTTGCGTGGGCATGAGCTTGAAAGCCGTCGAATCATGCCCACGCAAGCGTGGGCATGCCACCCAGAACGGCACGCACGCTCTCGGGTGGTTCTTCACCTTGCGGGGATAGTGCGCCGCCGTGGATCCGGTATCATGAGCGGCGCATCGGCGCGGTGATTCTGAAGAACTCGGAGTAGCAGCAACATGGTTGATCTCGATGGCAAACGAGCGATGGTGTGCGGGAGCACGCAGGGCATCGGGCGGGCGTGCGCCGAGGAACTGGCGCGACGCGGGGCGAGCGTGACGCTTGTCGCGCGGGATGCGGCCGCGTTGGAGCGCGTGCGCGCCGAGTTGCCGGGCGCGCAATCAAGATCGCACGCGACTATCTGCGTCGATTTCGGGAATCCCGACGCGGTCCGTGGACGAGCGGCCGAGCACGTGAACTCGGCCGGTGCGATCCACATTCTGGTGAACAACACGGGCGGGCCTAAGTCCGGTCCGATCGTGGACGCGGAACCGCAGGCGTTTCGCGACGCGATCAGTAATCACGTTGTGTGCAACCACCTCCTGATGCAGACGCTGCTCGGTGGCATGAAGGACGCCGGCTACGGGCGGATCATCAACATCATCTCGACGTCGGTGTTCACGCCGATCAAGGGTCTCGGTGTGTCGAACACGACGCGCGCCGCGGTGGCCAACTGGGCAAAGACGGTCGCTAGCGAGGTCGGCGCGTTCGGGATCACGGTGAACAACGTGCTTCCCGGTTACACGGACACCGTGCGATTGAAATCGCTGATCGCCGCGAAAGCGAAGCGCTCGGGCGTTTCGGAGGAGCAGGTCGTTGACGAGTGGATCAACTCGATTCCGCTGGGCCGATTGGCGGCACCGGCGGAAATCGCGGCCGTGGTCGGGTTCCTGGCGTCGCCGGCGGCGTCCTACGTCAGTGGGATCAATCTCCCGGTGGATGGCGGGCGTCTGGCGACCAACTGATCGATGCTGACGATTCGGAACTACGTAGACGGGGAGTTGGTCGAGCCGATCGGCGGGGCGTATCTCGACAACGTCGACCCCGCGACCGGACGAGTGTACTCGCGCGTTCCCGACAGCGGCGCGGACGACATTGATCGTGCGGTCGACGCGGCACGGCGGCGGTTCGACGCGTGGTCGCACACGCCGGTCGCCGAGCGCGCACGGGTCATGCTCGAGATCGCGAATCTCCTCGAAGCCGACGTCGATCGGTTCGCCGAGGCGGAGAGCGTTGACAACGGCAAGCCGGTGAAGCTGGCGCGCTCTCTGGATATCCCGCGAGCGGTGGAGAACATGCGGTTCTTCGCGACCGCGATGGTACACTTCCACGGCGAATCACACGCGACGGACGGGATGGCGATCAACTACACGCTGCGGCAGCCGCGGGGCGTGGCGGGTGCTATCTCACCTTGGAATCTGCCGCTGTATCTCCTGACGTGGAAGATCGCGCCCGCGCTGGCGACGGGCAACACGGTGGTGGCCAAGCCGTCGGAAGTGACGCCGATGACGGCTTATCTCTTTTGCGAGCTGTGTCAGCGTGCGGCACTGCCGCCGGGCGTGCTCAACATCGTCCACGGATCGGGTCCGCGCGCGGGCGCGCCGCTGGTGGTGCATCCGCACGTGCCGACCATCACCTTTACCGGCGGCACGGCGACCGGGGCGGAGATTGCCCGAACGGCCGCCCCGATGTTCAAGAAGATCTCGCTCGAACTGGGCGGCAAGAACCCGAACATCGTTTTCGCCGACGCGGATCTCGATCGGGCGATTGCCGGAAGTTTGCGCGGCGCATTTGCCAATCAGGGACAGATCTGCCTGTGCGGGTCGCGCCTGTTCGTCGAGCGTTCGGTCCACGATGAGTTCGTCGAACGGTTCGTGGCCGGCGCGCGAGCGCTGAAGGTGGGCGACCCGCAGGATGCGAACTCGGACCAGGGCGCCGTAGTCTCCAAGTCGCATCTCGAAAAGATTCGGTACTACGTCGATCTCGCCGGACAAGAGGGCGGGACAATTCGCTGCGGCGGCCGATCGCCGGAAGTGGTGAACGACCGATGCAAGGACGGTTTCTTCATCGAGCCGACGGTGATCACCGGTCTCGGCGTCGACTGCCGCGTCAATCGGGAGGAGATCTTCGGGCCGGTCGTGTCGATCATCCCGTTTGATGATGAGCGGCAGGTGATTGATTTCGCCAACGGCACGGACTACGGCCTGTCGGCGTCGTTGTGGACTCGGGACATCTCGCGCGCACACCGCGTGGCAGCGCGGATCGACGCGGGAACGGTGTGGGTGAACTGCTGGCTGCTGCGCGATCTGCGCGTGCCGTTCGGTGGCACTAAGAGCAGCGGCGTGGGGCGGGAAGGGGGCGAAGAGGCGCTGCGGTTCTTCACCGAGCCGAAGAACGTGTGCATTCACATCCCAGGAGACGACATCGATGACCGCGGATGATTCGCCCAGCGATCGGGTGATGAGCGAGCGGGCGCCCGAGCCGGTCGGGGCTTACCCTCACGCTCGGCGCGTAGGGAACCTGCTGTTCCTCTCGGGTGTCGGTCCGCGCGAACGCGGGACGAAGAAGATACCCGGCGTCACGCTCAACAACGCCGGCGACATCGTCGAATACGACATCGAAGCGCAATGCCACTCGGTGTTCAAGAACGTTCGTTCGGTAGTCGAGGAGGCCGGATCGAGTTGGGAGAACATCGTCGACGTGACCGTGTTTCTCACCAACATGAAGGCCGACTTCACGACGTTCAATCGGCTTTACGCCGAGTACTTCGCGACCAGCCAGCCGAGCAGGACGACCCTGGAGATCAACGCGCTGCCGACGCCGATTGCGATCGAACTCAAAGTGATCGCCACAATGCCGGTCTAACCAGTCCGGGTTCCCCAGATTAACCGACCGCAATGGCGGGTCTGTCCTCGATCTGAGAGCCGGCTCGCTCCGTTTTGAACAATTGAGGAGAAAGTCTGGGTCGGGTTCCTCAGTATCAGGTAGGATGGACACGGATGGGGAGGCTCCGGACTCCTCTGTGGTCGGGTTTGCAGCTCTACCCAAACAAGGAGGTGAACGATGCGCGCCACGCAACCTCGAATCCTCAGTTTCTGCTTGGTGTTGACTGCTTTCGCCGTCGGCGGCGTTGGAGCAGCCGGTTCCCCGCCGGTGGCGCGCGGAGTCGGGAAGCTCGATCAACACGAGCGAACCGGTGCCGCCGAGCCATGCGAAGTGGCGAGACTCTCACCCGAGGACGGCCTCTCCGGGCATCGTGCCGGCGTATCGGTCGCCATGCAGAACGACCTGCTGGCCGTCGGTGATGACGGCACTTCCGGCGAGGGCGTCGACATCTACGAACGAACGGGAAACGCATGGACTCTCACAGACCGAATCGACACTCCCTATCCCGATGACAACGCTCAATTCGCGTCACGCGTCGTACTTGACGCGAATCGACTTGCTGTGACGCCTAGTCCGTGGAGTGCGCCACCGGGCGCTGTTCATCTGTACACGCGTGGCGACGACCAGTGGGAATCAGAGGCGGTCTTCACGCCGCCCGACGGCGCCACAACATTCGGCAAAGCCATCGCCCTGCAGGGCGACTATTTGCTCGTCGGTTCGAGTATCGATTCCGCACCTTTGGCGTTCGGATCTGTTCATGTCTTTCGGCAGACCGGTATCGAGTGGGTTGAAGAGGGCACGATCCTCCCCGACGGAGTGACTCCGGATTTGAGCTATGGAAACGCCATCGCTTACGATGATCCATACATCGCCATCGGTGCAAACGGAGCAGAGGAGGTGTACTTGTTTCAGCGCCAAGGTGGGCTGTGGGTCTACCAGCAGAGTTTGACCCCGTCCGACGGCGGCGCGGGCGATTACTTCGGCTGGCCACTCGCTATTCGAGGCGACACCCTGGTCGTTGGTGCGACGCGCCACGACGAAGGCGTCGTCAACTCGGGCGCGGCCTACGTGTTCGCGCGCGAAGGCGACGTCTGGGTTGAGCGGCAAAAGCTTCTGCCGAGCGTCCAATTCGGAGATCCGCCGTTCGGCAACTTCGGATCCGACCTTACCGTCGGTGCTGATCGCATCGTCGTGGGCGCCCCGCAGGACGGCGATTTTGGACCTGACTCCGGCGCTGCCTACCTCTTCGAGAAGATCGAGAACACCTGGATCGAAACGCAGAGACTGCTCGCGTCGGACGGTTCAGCGCTTGCGCGCTACGGCCGTAGCATGGCGATCATGGGCGACGTGATCGCTGTCGGAGCGCTCGGGGAGATGAGTTCGAACATCCGCACCGGCGCTACCTACATCGTGGCCATCGGCGGCGAGGACTGCAACGGAAACAACCTCCTCGATGCCTGCGAACCGGACTGCAACGCCAACGGCGCCGCCGACGAGTGCGACGTTAACGATCAGACCAGTTTGGACTGCAACGGAAACCTCATCCCCGACGAATGCGAGGATTGCAACGAAAACGGCGTCGCTGACGAGTGCGACATCCTTGATCAAACCAGCCTTGACTGCAACAGCAACCTCACCCCCGATGAGTGTGAAGATTGCAACGCAAACGGCGTGGCCGACGAGTGCGACCTCATCGACCAGACCAGCCCCGACTGCAACGACAACGCCGTCCCCGACGAATGCGACGTCGCCGCCGCCACGAGCCTGGACTGCAACGGCAACATCGTCCCCGACGAATGCGAAGCTGAATGCAATGCCAACGGTGTCCCGGACGACTGCGACATCGCCGGCGGCTTCAGTGCCGACGACAACGAGAATGGTATGCCCGACGAATGCGAGAGGGTCATCTATGTATACAAATGGGCAACCACCGGAGCGAACGATGGCACGAACTGGCAGGACGCTTTTCGAGATCTCCAGGATGGGCTGGATGTAGCCCAGGGAGGCAACCAGATCTGGCTTGCCCGGGGACCTGTGTTCGCCAGGTACAAACCCGACCGAGGAACCGGCAACAGAGCGGCGTCCTTTGAGATCCCCAACGGTGTGGCATTGTACGGCTCCTTCGTCGGCACCGAGGAATCACTCGATGAACGCGTCGTGCTGCCGGAGAGGACGATCCTCAGCGGGGACATCACCATCACGGGCGACCCGTCCGACAACTCCTACCACGTCGTGCGAATAGCGGACGCGGCCTCGACGACGGTGCTTGATGGTCTCACGATCACCGGCGGCCAGTCCGCCCTCGACGGCGACGGCGCCGGTATTCGGCTGAGCAACGCCCACCCGCAACTGCGCAACCTCATCCTCGCCGACAACCGCTCCGGCGATGGCGAGGGGGAGCCGGACCATTGTGGACCGACCGCCAGCAAGGGAAACGGAGGTGCCATCGCCTGCCTGAACGGTTCCTCGCCGATCATCGAGAACAGCCTGTTTCGCAACAACCGAACCGGCGACGGCCGCAGCCTCTTTGGGGCAGATCTAACCACGGGCGGCGCCGGCGGTGACGGCGGGGCTCTGTACGTCGGCCCCACGTCCACGGTCGTCGTGCGCGACTGCAGCTTCGAGGATAACTTCACAGGTGATCCCGGCGACGGACACTGTGCCGGCGCCCCGGGACGAGGCGGAGCCATCGCTTGCGACGGCACTGGAGGTGAGGCAGCCACAGTGCTTATCGAACGCTGCGACTTCGCGCGCAACCATACGCCCAGCGGCGCTGCGGGCACATTCGGCGGAGGCGGCAGCGGCGGCAGCGGCGGCGCTCTTTACGCCGTCCGCGGCGACGTCACGATCGTCAACTCGGTCTTCGAAGACAACTGGACCGGCGGCGGATCGGGACCCGGAGAACCCAGCGGTGCTACGGGTGGTGACGGCGGACGGGGCGGCGCCGTCCATGCGTGGATTGCGCACCTGACCGTCGAGAGCTCCCTGTTTCTCCGCAATAGGACCGGCAACGGCGCCAGCGTCGGAGACCCCTGCTGCGACGGCGCCGGCGGTCGTGGCGGGGCGATCTACAGCAGCGACCCCGAGGGGCTGATCAGGAACTGTACCTTCTATGCCAACGAAACCGGGTCGCCCCTGCCCGCGGGCGACAACGAGGGCGTCCTACTTGGCGATGCGGTTCACGGCGGGGGCAGGGTGACCAACTCAATCATGTGGAATCACCTACGCGAGTCGGTCGGTGGGACCGTCGAGGTCACCTACAGCAACATTGAGGGTTGGCCGACACCCGGTTTGGACGGGAACATCAATGACGATCCGTTGTTTATCAATCCAACGGAGGATGACTTGCGGTTGTCTGTCGGCTCTACGTCCATCGACACCGGTGATCCGCAAAGCGCGTTCAACTTGGCAGACGCCGATCTCGACGGCCGTCCACGCGTGTTATGCGGGCGCGTCGACATGGGAGCCTATGAATTCGACGCCGGCGCCGCTCAAGGTGACTTCGACTGCAGCGGCGTTATCGATGTGTTCGACTTCGCCGAGTGGGACCGTTGCTTCACCGGGCCGGGCGACGTTCTCGTGGTGCTCGGTTGTCAGGCGTTTGACTTTGACGCCGACAACGACGTGGACTTCGCGGACTTCGCCGCGTTGCAGTCCGCGTTCGATGTCCCGTAGACCCTGCGCCCACGCATGCAGATTGCGATCGGCCACGAGAGGACGAACGTGGCGCGGGCGTGAATTGAGCCGCGACCGTCAGGGAGCGGTTGCGAGCGTGTCTCTGCGCGTCCCCTCCCTTCGTGCTCCCTCCTCAGTCGCCCTCAGGGTCGGGGCTCGGAAAAACGCCGTCTGGCTAAGACACGACACTACAGGCCGGCGAGCTTCATGTCGTGGTCGAGCATGATCCCGGCAAGCTGTTCGAACGAGGTCTGGGCGGACCAGTTGAGCTTCTCCGTCGCCTTCGATGCGTCGCCGCGGAGTGCGTTGACTTCGTTGGGGCGTTCGAGGCTGTCGTGGTGCTTGACGTGTTTGGCGATGTCGAGCCCGGCCTTGGCGAAGACGAACTCGAGGAAATCCCGCACGGAATGCGTCGCGCCCGTCGCGATGAGGTAATCGTCGGGTCGCTCCTGCTGGAGCATCCGCCACATGGCGTCGACGTACTCCTTGGCGTATCCCCAGTCGCGCTTGGCGTCGAGGTTTCCGAGCCAAAGGACGTCCTGCTTTCCGGCGAGGATGTCGGCGGCCGCCTTGGTGATCTTGCGGGTGACGAACTCCTCTCCGCGGCGGGGCGACTCATGATTGAAGAGGATGCCCGAGCAGGCGAACATCCCGTAGCCCTCGCGATAGACGCGGACCGCGTGGTGGGCACAGAGCTTGGCGATGCCGTATGGGCTGGCCGGTCGAAAGGGCGTTGCCTCGGTCTGCGGTGGCGGGCAATCGCCGAAGATCTCGCTCGTGGAAGCTTGGTAGAATCGGCAAGCGGGGCGAATCTTGCGGACCAACTCCAACGCCCGCAGGGCTCCCAGCGCGGCGACGTCGACGGTGTATACGGGGTTGTCGAAGCTCAGCCGGACGTGACTCTGGGCGGCGAGGTTGTAGAACTCGTCGGGTTCGGCGATGTCGATGATGCGATGGAGGCTGGTCTCATCGCACATGTCCCCGTAGTGCAGGTGCAGCTTCGTGCGAATGTGATCGACGTTCGTCTGGCGGTTGGTCGATCTGCGGATCAGGCCATGGACTTCGTAGCCTTTTTCGAGCAGCAACTCGGCGAGATAGCTGCCGTCCTGTCCGGTAATACCCGCAATCAGTGCCTTCTTCATGTACCCTATCCAAAAACTGCCCGGCGTCCGATCAGGTACCGTCCCCGGGCGGCTTCAGTCGACGACGCGCGTCGAGCCCCTCAGGTGACTGATCGGGAAAGCATGCCCCACTCCCCGGTCGTAAATCCCGCGGCGTCGGCGCTGTGCCGATGATCGGGACGGTCCGTTTCTAGGCGACTCTGCGCGGGTGGTCAAGCGATTCGGCGTCGTCGCGGCGAGTTTCGTTCTCGGGACGGGATGGATCGTCCGATGCATGATGCGGTCTCGCGGATGTCGGCTAGTGTAGCGTCTCAGAATTGATGACGCTTTCCTGAACCGAGCCGCAACCGTTAGGGAGCGGTTTCTCTGGGCCGCTCCCTGACGGTCGCGGTTCTGATAAAATGCTATCTGGCTGAGGCACTACACTAGAATGCGTCGTTTCGTGTGGATCGACGGTGTTGTGCTGGGAGGCACTGTGCGGACGGGGTTACGTTGGGTCGAGTATTACGCGACAAAGTAGTGCTCATCACCGGCGCGTCGCGCGGGTTCGGCGCGGAGACGGCCGTGGCGTTCGCGCGCAAGGGGGGGCGCGTCGCGCTCTCGGCGCGCTCGATGCCCGAGTTGGAGCGCGTCGCGGCTCGCGTGCGGGACGCTCACGGTGATGCGATGATCGTGCCAGCCGACGTGCGGCGGGAGGAGGAGGTGGGCGAATCGGTTCAGCGCGTGCTGTCGGAGTGGTCCCGCGTGGACATCCTGGTGAACGCGGCCGGGATCAAGCGGGAGGGGCCGGTGGATGACGGTGCGTTGGCGGATGCGCGCGAGACGCTGGAGGTGAACTACCTGGGCGCCGTGGCGTTTTCCGCGGCGGTGCTGCCGATCATGCGAGCGCAAGGGAGTGGGCACATCATCAACGTGTCTTCGGTACTCGGCAAGCGCGCGACGCCTCTTCGGGGGGCGTACTCGGCCAGCAAAGCGGCGCTCAATGCGTGGACGGATTCTCTGCGGGTGGAGTTGATGGGCTCGGGTATCGATGTGACGCTGGTGTGTCCCGGACGATTGGCGGACGCGCAGGGCGACAAGCGTCCGCGGTTTGCGATGGACAGCATCCGTGCGGCCGAGTGCGTCGTGCGCTGCGCGGAGCGCCCGCGGCGGGAGATCGTTCTGACGACTGCCGGACGGGTGCTCACCTGGTTGGACTTCTTCGTTCCCGGTTTAGTCGACCGATTGTTGAAACGGGCGCGGTCGAGACGCGATTGACGGAATGCCGGGCGCTGCACACTTCACCGGTAAGGCGATAAACGTGCACGGACGGCGCGAACTCGACGGTTGACAAGGTGGCGCGCATTGCGTTAATCTATGGTACGAATGGTACGAAGGCGGTCGGGTTGCGGGTCGGCTGCTGCACACGTCAACGCTGAGCGGAGAAACGCGGGATGGACGAGTCGACGGCGTCGGCAGTTCGGATCACTTCACGCGAGGAAGGTGCGGTATGAGCACGTTCAAGACTTCGCTGGTGACTGCATGCGTTTTCGGGATGTTCGTCGCAACGGCAAGCGGCCAAGTCCGCCTGTTCATGGTCGCCGACGGCGAGCAATCGACCGTCGCCACGACGGGCAATACCCAAGTCACCATGTTCCCCGGAACCAGCAAGAAGATCATGGTCTGGCTTGAGGACACGGTGCAGAATCAGGAACTCAATTCCTACCAGGTGATTCTGAGATGGGCGGCCGCGCCCCAACCCGGTGCCACCGGATCGGTTTCATACTTCGACTTTCCGACGTATCGCTGCATCGCTGTTCCCTTTGCGGGCGACCCTTGCGACCCGTTGGACCCATCCGCTTGTGGAGGATCTCCAGATTTCTGCCTCACCCGCGGCGACTCGGTTCTAGTCGACACGGAGCGAGTGGACTACGTCTTCTTCGCTCACCCCACCGATGGAGGGACGTTCTACATCGAGACTGCGCCTCCGCCCGACGGAATAGCCGGGTATGGGTTCGCTGGAGGTTTGATCGTCCTCTCGGGGGGTGTCGCCGTGCAGGGGATCACGTACCTGGGCGAATTCGAGTTAGCGGCGTCGGCGGACGCGGAGGGCGACTTCGAACTCGTTTTCGTACCCCTCTGGGGGCAACCAGAGAGCGGCACTTCCCTCGGCGGCGGCACCGCCGTACCGTACGTCGTCGACGAGATACAGAACTTGACCGTGTCCGCCTTGCCCGCCGCATGTCCGAATGGAACGGTCGCGGAATGTTGTGATCCCGATTCAGACGGGATCCGCAACGATGCGTGCGTGCGTTGTCGGTGCGATACGTCCCCGGAGTGCGCTTTCGAAAACGTCCTTTTTGCGGACATTGGTGGCCCCTTCGGAGACTGTGCTCCCGACGGTTTCTGCAACGTCCATGACCGTAACCACGCCCTGGGTTGCTTCAGCAGCACCACCGCGTGTGAGAGTCTGTTTATCGACGCGGGCGGCGCCTTTGGTTCCTGTGTTCCGGATGGGTTCTGCAACATCCACGACGCCAATCATGCGTTGACTTGCTTTTCTGGGACGAACGTGTGTACGTGTCCTGCCGGTCCGAGCCCGACGGCCCCGCCCGTGACGGTGGGTGCGGCGCGTCTTCGTGTGGTTCCGGAAGCACGCACCGTTGTTGCGGGGGGCGAGATCCGGGTGCGGGTGTTTGTTGAGCCGTCAGCCGTCCGCCCAGCACGCGCATGCGTGCTGCCGTCAGCTTGGGACAGGCGGGTGGAACCCGCCCCACGGGGGATGCAGAGCTATCAGTTGCATCTGGGCGTCAGCGGCGGACTGCGCGGAGGGTTGGAGTTGATCGACATTTCGATCGAGCCGCGCGGCAACTATGTCTTTGCGTCGCACAATGACGTCTTTGATGCGTTCAATGTCGGAACCGGACAGATGCTCGCAGGGATCAATGTGGCGGATGCGGTGACGGGGTCTGGGGGATATTTGGCGACGTATACGTATCGCGCGGCGGACAATGCAGTCGGCACATTTGTGGTCGACGCACTATACGATGAAACCGCGGGCGATCAGACGTTTCTGATCGCGCCGTTCAACAACAAGATCGATGTGGCGGGAACGACGCCTGGAGTGATTTCGGTCACAACCGGCGCACACGGAACGTCCCGCTAGAGATCGATCATCGAATGTGCCCCGCGCACGATACTGAGACCCTGTGATTAGGAGGGCTCGTTTCATGTCGAGACCGTACCAAACACAACTCCGCGCATTTTGGCTGGTCACTACAATTGCCTCAGGTGCCGTCTTCCCGCTGGCCCCCGCCAGTGGCAAGGCAGATGAGGCATCCCGCAGCTTGGCACGTGATCGCCTCGAGCGCGAGCACCCTACAGCGAACTTCTATGGGCTCGGTGACCGAGTCGCACGGATCTACGGAGGACCGTTCGGGTTCGGATCAAGTCCCGAAGATACGGCCGAGCGATTCCTGCAAGAACACGCGGCGGTCTTCGGCGTTGCTATGGATGAGCTGGATCCGCGAAGCACGTTTCCCGATCAGCGGCACACTCAACCGATGATGTTCGACAAGAAAACCGGCGAGCACAAGTTCACGCTCGTGCTCTACACGCAGCACATAGAGGACATCCCAGTGTACGCCTCGGGAATCAGGTTGCTGGTACGCAACGAACCCGGGTACCCGCTTGTTCTGGTTTCCAACGCCCTTCGCAATCTCGAAGGATTTGCTCGTGACCCCGCCGCACTTCGCGCCGTGCGGGAACGCTCAGCGAGAGGGGAGACCGCTCATCCCACACTGGTCGAATTCACTGCGCCGCAACTTGTGATTTGGGCCGGATTCGGCGAGTCGGTCACGGCCCCCGTGTTGGCCTACGAGTTCGTGGGAGCCTGGCGAGCGGACACCGGGGGCGACGATCGCCTCTTCATTACGGGTGCTGTGACAGGGGATGTTCTCTACGAAGCGAGCACGATCGAACACCTCAGACGTGACCGGAAACGTCAGCGCGAAGGTCACACACGGTAGAAAGGCAGCTTTCTGCGAAGCCGAGACGTTCACGCCTATGCCCTACGCAACCGCGAACATCAACGGAGGAGCGGAAGCAAACGCGGACGTGAACGGTGACTACGTAATCCCCAACCCAGGAACCAAGAACGTGACGGTGGAGTCTCGTATCAAGGGGCAGTTCTTCGTCATCGAGAACGAAGCCGTCGCCAACGCCTTGTTGACAGAGCTAGTCACACCGCCGGGACCCGCCGATTTCGTGCATAACGAAGCAAACCTCCCGCAGGACGAGTTCTTTCGCGCTGAAGTCAACGCATACTACCACGCCAACGCAGTGCACGACTTCGTCAAGGGACATGCGCCGAGCTACCCGGGCCTGGACGACACAATGACGATTAGAGTCAACATTGCTGGGAACCCAGGCGGCGCGGGATACAATTTGGTCGACAAGGAGATTTTGCTCCAGCAGTCAGGTTTGGACGAGGGCGAAGGAATCCACTATAGCAATGAGGCTTGGTCTTCCGTCGTCTACCATGAGTATGGTCACCACCTAGTCAATCTGGCTTACCCACTCCTGGGGGGAGGAGGGTATGCCGAAACGGTCGGGGACGTGATGTCGCTCCTCATGTTGGACAATCCGCGTGTTGCGGAAGGGCGGATTCTGAACGAGTGCGATTCGTTTACGCGAGACCCACGCGTGATGCCGGAATGCCACCTGTGTATTGATCTTCCAATGCGCTAACCTCATTTCAGGCTGTGTCTGGGACACGCGCAACACGATGGAGGATCGGAACGTACCTGACTTCCTGGATGTGCTGTCGAACATCGCCATCAACGCCATCCCTTTGCATTCGCCGCCTTTTGTAAGGCCTGCGATCACCATCGACTATCTCACTTTGGACCAAGCGTATCCTACGAGTCACGCGTTTGAGATCTGCTGTGGATTCGCGCTGCATAACATGGTGACATGCGACGGAGTGGTTGGCTGTGACGACGACGGACCTCAAAACGGCATCATGGACCTCTGCGACGACGCGTGGCTGGGGAGCCAGGACGACAACGCGAATGGCATTCCCGATGAATGCGAACGGGACTGCAACGGGAACGGCAATTCAGACCGCTGCGACATCGACACGTTCGTGTCGCAAGACGTCAACTGGAATGGCCATCCGGATGAGTGCGACAACTGTGTGTTCGTCGAGGATTGCTGCGATCTCGACACGAATGGTATCCGCGACGACAACTGCCTGTGGTGCGAGTGTGACGCGACCACCCCGCAAACAGCAGCAACGTGCAGCACGCCGATCGCAATCATCTTTGCGGACATGGGGAGTGCGTTCGGAGCGTGCCCGCCGGATGGGTTCTGCAACGTACATGACAGAAACCACGCGCTGACCTGCTTCAGCGGGACGAATCCGTGCGACAGTCTGAACATCGACGCCGGCGGCGCGTTCGGGGCGTGTGTGGCGGACGGGTTCTGTAACATCCACGACGCGAACCACGCGCTGTCGTGCTTCGCCGGGACGAACCCCTGCACATGCCCGCCGGGACCGAGTCCGGAGTTTGATCCCGTGACGGTG
>JAJDDR010000076.1 GCA_029260255.1 Phycisphaerae bacterium | reverse complement strand
CGCCCTGGTTGTCCGGCGTAAGGCCATCGGCATTGCCGGCGGCGATGGTGAAGCCGCTGAGGACGGCTGTGGCATCAGAACCGCTGCCGGTTACAACGTGGAAGGCGTTTTCGTTGTGGCTTGGATCGTCGAGCGGACCGGTGTCGTTCTCGGCCAGGTCGCCGCTGAGGATGGTTGGGTTGGCGATGACGTCTCGCGCGTCGGGGTCCGGGGCGCCGATTCCCGCGTACGCACCATTGATGGTGACGCCGCTGAACAAGGCAAACGTTGCGCCGCGCAGGCCGGAGCCGGTTGGATTCGCTTCGTTTTCGTCGGGTCGGTACGTTCCCTGAGCGACGCGTATTTCGTCGGCCAGACCGCCCTTCGCGGCCGTCAGAATGGCATCGGACAGGTACTTGAAAGCGTTGCTCCAATCGGAGCCGTCGCCGCCGGGCAGTGCGTCATCGTCGACGAACAGCGTCGTCGCGCCCGTGGGCGTCGTGCCCTGGAATTCGTAGGCGCCCATGTCGACAAACGGCTCACTGCCGTTGCCGGTACCGGTCGTGCCGGTGTCGTCGTGGAAACGCAGGTTGCCGTCGAGGTCGGTGGTGATCCCATCGGGGACGGCCACGTTGTCGGCCGCGTCAATGGCGGGCGAGCCGGCATTGATGTGGAAATCGTCGTTGGGCGTGTCTACGAAGTTGGGGTCGAGATCGATGTTCCCGGTCCCCGGGAAGACCGCCGCATCACCGGCAACATCGTCTTGTATGGCCGTGTAACTGACGGAGCCCACCGGCGCGTTGGCGATCTGCTGCATTTCGATATTCGCACTGCTGGTGTCGGTGTTGCCCCAGAGGATGCAGTTGGTGACCGACGTGTTGCCGGCGGACGGGTCAAAGCTGATACCGCCGGCGAAGAACGCGTCGTTCTTGCTGAGGGTGCTGTTCGTAATGACCGGTCCGGTGTCGCTGTCGTCCGAGATGGCTCCGCCCCGCTCGGTCGCAGTGTTGCCGTGGAAGAGGCAATTCGTCACGGTAGCGACGGAAAAGAACGTGCTGCGGATCGCGCCGCCGTCGTTGGCGGCGGTGTTTCCGTTGAGCGTGCAGTCGGTCAGTGACGGGTTCGACGAGTTGGTGTTGCACAGTCCGCCGCCGTCGCCGGAGCACCCAAACAAGCCGTTAGCGGCGTTGCGCGAGATCGTGCAGCCGGTCAGGGTCGGGTTGCCGCCGCTGGTGTTGTACATCGCGCCGCCCGACGCCTCTGACGTGTTCTGATCGAACGTGCAACCTGTGAGCACCGGACTGCCGCCGGTGTTGTACATGCCGCCGCCACTGCCGCATTCGCCGACGGCTCCGTTGGCCGAAAACGTGCAATCGACCAACGTCGGGCTGCTGCCGCTGTTGTACATGCCGCCGCCGAGGAAGGCCGTGTTGCCTGAGAACGTGCAGTTGTCCAGCGTGGGAACGCCCCCGCCGGTGTTGAACATGGCGCCACCGGATGCGGTCTCACCGACGATACTGAAGCCGAACGTCGCGGCGTTGGTGTTGAAGGTGCAACCGATCAGCGTCGGGCTGCTGGCGTTGTTGTGCATCGCGCCGCCTCCAGCGCCGCCGCCGGTCGCGTTGCTCACGAACAGGCAGTTCGTCAGCGACGGATCGCTGTTGAAGTTGGTCATCGCGCCACCCTGGTTGGAGGCCAGGTTGAGGGTGAACAAGCAGTCCGTAAGCGTCGGATCGCTGTTGGCGTTGTGCATTCCGCCGCCTTGAATCGCCAGGTTGCCTTCGAACGTGCAGCCGTTCAGCGTGGGATTGCTCAGGGAGTTGAAGACGGCGCCTCCACTGCCGAACGGTGCGGTGTTGCCGATGAAGGCGCAGTCGGTCAGCGTCGGGCTCGACCCGGTGTTGCGCAGGCCGCCCCCAATGCCCGTGGTGCTGTTCCCGATGAAACTGCAATTGACCACGAGCGGGCTGCCGGAGTCGTTGAACATGCCCGCGCCGCCGTTGTCCGGGAAAAGGGCTCCGTCGGCGTTGCCCGCGGTAATGGTGAATCCGTCGAGGACGGCGGTGGCGTCAGTGCCGCTTCCTGTCACCACGTGATAGCTGTTTTCACCGGTGTTGCCCGTGGGCACCAGTTCACTCAGCAGCAGCGAGACGCCGCCCTGGTTGTCGTTAAGCTGATTGTCGCTCACGGAGAACCAAAGGGTCTGGTCCGTCGGAACGGAGAATCTGAGCGTCCGATCCGTGGTCAGATCAAACGCTTCCTGGGCCGAGTCTGCTTCTGGAAACGCGCCCGCAATAAACCCAGAACCGCTTTCCAACAGCAAGCGGTATTGCGTGACCCAGGTTCCGGCGCCGCCGAAGCTGAAAGACCACGCCGTAAACGAGGCGTCGCCCTCGATAGAGGGGTTCACGATCGTTGCTTCATAGACACCCGCCGTTACCGGGACACCTAACGGCTGATCGCTGTTGTGAATACGGGCGTCGATGTTCACCACCTGCAACGGAACACTCAGAGCGTCATCGGCCAGCAGATCGCCGTCGAGGATGGTTTCGTGGGTGACGAAGTCACGGGTGCCAAGGTCAAAGGTGTCGGGGTCTTCCGTCCCGGCCACCCCGCCGTAGAGGGCCACGCCATCGAGCAGTTGGAACGTCGCCGAGCGGTCGAGGGGGGTTTGCAGCGCGCCTTGGTCGGGCTTGTAGTTGCCTGCGGCAACCCAGATATCTGTGATGTCCCCGCCGGACGTAGCCGCCGTGAGGATCGCGTCCTGCAAACTGTTGAGTGCATCCGCCCAGGAGGTTCCGTCGCCGGCACCGGCAGCATCGTCGTCTACGAACAGCCGAGTCAGGGGTGGCGGGTCGCACTCATCCGGGATGCCGTTTTGGTTGTCATCCGAACTGGTCCCGTCGGCGATGTCGCACTCGTCGGGCACGCCGTTTTCGTTGCAATCTCCGCACGCCGGGTCGCCTTCGCAGTTGGCGATGTCCACATCGTCGGGGATGCCGTTGTCGTTGCAATCGACCAGCTCGCACTCGTCCGGGATGCCGTTTTCATCGGTGTCATCGCTGGTCCCGTCGGCGATGTCGCATTCGTCGGGAACGCGGTTCTCGTTGCAATCGAACGAGCCCGCGCGGAACGCCAGTCCGTCGACGATGGTCGCCCCGTTAATGGGCGTGAGCAGCGTCCCGATACCGGTGATCGTATCGATCTCGATGAGTTCGTCTTGCGTCGAGCCGATGAGGCGTCCGTCGGGAGCAAAATCGAGCCCGGGAACCCGGTTGAAGCCGGTGCCGCTGCCGATCTGGGTCAGTTGGCACGTATTGGGGTCGACGAGGAACAGTGTTCCGGACGGCGTACTCCCGCCGGTGGTGCCGTAGACTACGCCCTGTCGCGAGATGGCGAGGCCGCTGAGCTTGACCGGATTGGTGGAGCAGCGCGGCGTCGCCACCGCGGTGTTCGGGTCGATGGTCACCAGTTCCTTGGTCTGCGGTGCCGAGCCCACGAGCGTGCCGTCGGGGAGGAAGATGAGATCGCTGACGGTACGCCCAGCGTCGCCGATGATGCTGCCCAGAGCGGTGAGTGTGTCGACCGAGATCAACAGGGGATCGCCGACCTCGCCCCCCGGGCTGACGAAGAGCGTGCGGCCGTCGGGCGAAAGCGCCAGCCCAGCGCCCGGCGGAACGTTCACTCCGAGTTGGACGTTCAAGTCCGCAAAGAGCGTGGCCTCACCCGTCACTGCGTCGATGTCGTAAATCAGGTTATCATCCTCGCCGGTTGAGCCGAACAGTGCGGGACCGAAGCCCGCGATGTCGCACCCATCGGGTGTTAGATTGCCGTTGCAGTCGTCGCACGGCGGGTCGCCCGCGCAGCTCGCCATGTCGCATTCGTCGGGAACACCGTTGCCGTCGCAGTCGGTGCTGCCGCGGCCTTCGAGGCAGTCCGGGCCGACGAGCTGCATTGTGTAGCTACCCGCGTCGCCATCGAACCCGCCGATCCGAATCAGGTAGGTGACCCCCGCAGAAACATCGAGAGTGAGTTCGGAGGTAAGGGACGGTCCAGTATCACAACCATCGTCGTCGCACGCAATCTCGTTCACGTCCGTGGCAACACAGTCCGGGTGGACCGACACGACCGTGTCAAACGACGAGTTGCACAGGAAGATGGTCAGCGAACCGCCGGTCATCGGTACGTAACGATACCACACGTCCGGGTCGCCGGCGTCGAGGACGCCGCATTCGGAATCGCCGTCATTGGTAAAACCTGTTGTGGCACCGGTGTAGGCGATCCCCGGGCACACGAAGGCGCTGCCTTCGCAGGCATCCGCGGCGGGAACCACGCCGGGACCGGCGGCGATGTCGATGGCGTCGTCAACGCCGTTGCCGTTGCAGTCGGTAATCTGCGGCTCCTGCGGGATGGTGACCGGGCACGCATCGCCGACGCCGTCGCCGTCCGCGTCGGACTGATCGTCATTCGACGCATTGGGGCAGTTGTCACACGCGTTGCCGAGGGCGTCGCCGTCGTTGTTGGCCTGATTGGCATTGGCGATCGACGGGCAGTTGTCGTCGTCGTCGTTGACGCCGTCGCTGTCCGCATCCGACTCGCAGGCATCACCGGTCCCGTCTCCGTCCGCGTCGGCCTGATCGCTATTGGCGATCGATGGGCAGTTATCGTCGTCGTCGTTGACCCCGTCGTTGTCCGTATCCGACTCGCAGGCGTCGCCGATTCCGTCGGCGTCACCGTCAGTCTGAGCCGCGTTGGCGGTGGTCGGGCAATTGTCGCAGGCGTCGCCCAGGGGATCGGCATCGCTGTTTATCTGATTTTGATTGGCGGCGGCAGGACAGTTGTCGCAGGCGTCGCCCGCTCCGTCGTCGTCGCCGTCCTGCTGATCGGCGTTGGCGATCGCCGGGCAGTTGTCGATAACATCGACCACGCCGTCCCCGTCGGAATCGAGCGCGTCGATACTCGGGACATCGTTGATGAAATACTCGACGATCGCGTTGTTTTCGAAATCGACGCCGAAGACGAACGCCGCATCGCCCGTGTCGCTGCCATCGGAGCGCGCACCGCGGACTTCGATCCGATCCGCAACCTCGGGACCGATCACCACGGGGCGCGTTCCCACGCGCAGCGCAGCGCGGTGGACGATCACATCTTGCAGGAACATCAGCACCGAAACGTCAGCCAGGAGGGAACCGTCGTTGGTAATGCGTATCGAGACGGGACCAGGCTGCGGCACGGGCTGCGTATCGCCGCCCACGACATCGATCGGTGTGACGTCGGGCGGCGGCGCGAAGAAGTCGGCCGGCAAGTTCGTGAGAAAATCGGCGAAACCCTCCGTGCACGCGAACGGTGTCCACGAGAAGATGAGAATCGCGATTACGGTCAGTTTGAAGAACCTGGTATGTTTCATGTTTGGCTCGTCACTCCAATCGGCGCCAGCACTCGGACGCTGAGTCCGTTGCATTGGTAAACCCCAAGGGTGCACCCGACCGCATCCCGGCTGAATTGACCCCGTCGCGGTTCAAGCGATCGTGGACCCCCGAACGTGTCAGGGTAATCCCGCGACCTGAAAAAGTCAACGTAGATCGCTGTAAACTGTTTACCCGGTGCGAGTTATCGAACCGTGGCGACGTACATGTGGTTGCTGTTTGCGGTAGGGTCGAGATCGCGGCGAGAATGCTCCCAAGTGCCAACCCCTGCCACTCGCCGGCAACGGATCCAGGTTGCAGCCGTGTGATGAGTGGCGCAGTCCGCCACCAAGCCGCGCGGTTCGGATTGCCGCTGCGTCGGGCGCGCGTTGGTTCATCGTCTTTCCGCTGAAGGTGCAATTAGTAGAGGCGTGCAGGCAAGGCCACTGGCGACGCGTGGACGCGCGCGACCAATCGTTTGAATCGCGCGACCTAACTCCGTTATACTCAGGGCGTGGTCGGAGTCCGGTATCCTCTTCGGGTCCGGTAATACGAAAACCAAACGGTGCGCCAAACGTCGATGCCGACGGCGTTTGGGCGGAGTACGCAGATGAAGGATCGCATGGTCGAACGCTCGTTGTGTCGCCTAATCGTGTTCTCGTGTGTCGTTGCATGGACGGCACCATCGATGTCGGTGGCGCAGGAAGCCGGCTGCGCGGTGGATATGCAGGAGGTCGGCCGGTGGGATATGGCCACGGTCGCGTACGCAGATGTGTGGGCCGAGGGCGATACCGCGTTCGTCGGCCAATGGGGTGGGTTCGGCGGATTCGCCAACGGAGTTCATTTCTTCGACATTTCGAACCCGGCCGCGCCGGATAGGTTTCTGGAGTGGATCGTGGGTCCGCCGAATCAGTTCGCGTCGGCACAGGACGTCAAGACGGGCGACGGCATGCTGTTCATCTCGCTGGAATCCGATCCCAACGACGGCGTCGAGATCGTTGACATTCGTGACCCGCGGAACCCGGTGCACGTGTCATGGATAGCTGTTCCGGGGATGTCGGCTGTGCACAACACGTTTTACGACAGCGGGTTCCTCTACATTGTCAACAGCGGCACACCGGACATCGCCATAGTCGATCTGACGGGGTTCGACTTGGACGATCCTCCGGTTCGTATCCAGCAGGCCGCGTGGAATATCTCGGCCGGAAACGTGTTCGTCCACGACGTCACCGTTCGCAACGGCGTCCTGTACGCCTCCGCGTGGGACAGCGGTCTCTTTCTGTACGACGTGACCAACGTCGCGACCGTCGCACCGGTCTTTCTGGGATCCGGTCCGGGGAACAACACGCACGCGGCGTGGCCGTCCGATGACGGGCGATGGGTCGCTGTCGGGGAGGAGCGTGGCGGGGGTCCGGTGAAGCTCTACGAGATCATTCCGAACGGAGGGGGCGTGGACGTGGTACTCCGGGACACCTTCGGATTGCCTGGAAGCGAGACGAACAGTTCGCACAACCCCGTTGTCGTCGGCACGCGGGTCTACGTCTCATGGTACCAGGCCGGCACGCGGATTCTGGACATCGACGAGGACCAGGGCTTGCTGATCGATCGCGGTGGGTTCGACACGTTCTCCGGCGGAGCGAGCGGGTTCAACGGGGCTTGGGGGGTGTATCCGTTTCTCGGGGAGGATCGGATCTTGGTGAGTGACATGACCAACGGACTGTTCGTCTTGAGCACACAGTCGCTGATCTCGGTTTCGTATCCCGTTGGCCTGGTCACCGATGTTCACCCGACGGACGGCGCCATGCTCAGCGTCGAGATCAGCGGCGCGTGCGGTTCCCCCGATCCTTCGACGGCGAAAGCTGTGGTGGAGATCAGCCCGGAGGGCGGCATTGTGGATGTCCCCCTTGTTCTGGTCGGTCCGGACCTGTACGAAGCGCAGCTTCCGGGCGCCCCATGTGGATCCACATACACCTACTACGTGACCGTCGACACGTTCGACGGCGAGACGGTTTTCGATCCGCCGGGCGCGCCGGTCTCGCAATACGAGGCGCGCGTGCTCTCGGCGGTGGAGGTTCTTTTCGCCGACGACTTCGAGCAGAACACGGGATGGACGACCGAGGGCGAGATCTGTGCCGACGTTGGCGCGGGGACGGGTGCTTGGGAACGCGTCGATCCGAATGGCACCGGCGTAGCACCGGAGGACGACTTTGGCGACGGAACGATGTGCTTCGTGACTGAGCAGGGTGTCGTCGGCGGAACGAGCGGGGAGGCCGACGTCGACGGTGGCCCGTTCCGGCTGATCTCGCCGTCTATGGCTATCGGCGGGAACGACGCCGTGGTGCGCTACGCGCGCTGGTTTGCCAGTAACGGTGATGACACACTTGTCGTTGAGATCTCCGCCGACGGGGGCGCGAACTGGGATTTGGTCGAGGAAGTCACGGACGCGGGCACGCAGTGGGTGATGCACGAGTTCGCGGCAAGCAGCGTGATCACGCCGGGCGATTCCGTCGTGTTGCGATTCAGCGTCCAGGATTGTCCGAACGGGTCGATCACCGAGGCGGCGATTGATGAGGTCTCGGTGACTGTGTTCGAGTGCGTGGACGACGCCGAACCGCCGGTCATCGTGCACGACGGAGGCGTTTCCACACATCCGCACAGCGGGTACGTCGATCCGCGTCGTGAGAGTGACGACGGTGTCGCAGCCAACTCGGGAATCACGACCCTGACGATTGCCTTCAGCAAACCCGTGCGGAATATCGGCGGTTCGGACCTCGACGCGTCGGCCTTCACCGTGACGTCGACCGGCGTTGCCGCGCCGGCGGTCGCGTCGATCAACGCGACGGACAACCCGGTCATCGCGATCACGCTCACCGAGCCGTTGCTTCCGGGCAGTTGGTACACGATCGTCGCGCGGGTCGAGGACGGCGCCGGAAACGTGATTATCGACTCCGGCGATCTGGGTCCGGGCGTCGACGAGGCGGACCGCGTTGACATCGGTTTCCTCCCCGCGGACGTGGACCAGAACGGCGAGGTCGGCCCGTTCGATCTACTTCTGTTCCGTCAGTTTATCAACGGGGTGAGTGCTCCCGCGGAAGGCGTGGTCACCGACTTTGTGGACACCGACCGCAACGGCGCCGTCGAGCCGTTCGATTTGCTGTCGTATCGCCAGTTGGTCAACGGCGTCACGCCATCTACCCAACCCTGGGCGGGCGCGACGCTCGACGCCCCGCGGCCTTGATCGCGGCGGTCGCCGGACTCAGTTGCACCGGTTGATAAGAAGGAACGAGCGTCGCATGCAAGCCGCAGTCGAGATGGGCGACCGCGGGCAGGGACGCGCCCGAACCCAATCCCGACCGAATCCTTGCCGAATCCGTGCCGAATCCTTGTGTCCCCCGAATCCTAGGAATCCGTGGGCACACCCCCGTGTTCGGACCTTTCTGCTTGGAATGGCGGCCTGAATGCGATTGTGCTACCCTTCTCGGGCATGACAGCGTTGCCGTGCTCCGACTCGTAAGGAGCGTTCAGGGACGCTCCGTACGTAGCTGGCAGACGGCGGGAAAACGCCTAAATGGTCCCAGGGTGGGCCGTATCGGCCTGTTCGTGCGGGCTTCGGGGGACGCGGGCAATTGCCATGAGCGGTGGCGCACAATGGCTGATCGACTTGGACGGAGCCGCGACGGCGACGACCGTAGACGGACTCGTGCGCGTCCGCGGATTTCGTCGCAAGAGTCGGCCGCCCGAAGAATTCGCAATGATGGAGAAGGCCGAGGCCTTCCGTGCCAAGGCGGTCTTTTTTGAGGCGAGCCGGAACGGGCGTCCGCCTGTCGCACAGGCATTCGTATTCGTGTCGGATGGCCCCGCAGACGACCCCGAGTTCGCTCGGTTGCATCGACGTCTTTGGAGCTGGGGTGGTGTGCCCCTGCTGTACCGAAGTACGCCTGGTCTCGTCCAGCTCTTCCGCTGTGCCCATAGGCCCGACTTCATCTCCGCGACGGGCGAAACTATCTGCAAGCCAGTTAAGACACTGGACACCTTTTCCATCATCGCCAGAAACTTGAGCGAGGAACCGTGGTGGGATGCCTCGCGACTGCGGAACGGCACGTTGTGGGACGACCCCGCGGTTTGCAGGGCGATGCTGTCCTCTAAGAGGGCCGCCCACAAGAGCTTAATCGACGCCGTTCGGCATCTCAATACCGGACTTAACGACAAAGGCATCCTTCGGAAGGATCTCCGGCGGCGATTGTTGATCCTTTCTCTCCTCATTGCGTACCTGGAGGAGCGGGCCGTCTTTCCCCCGGACTTCTTTGGGAAATTCCTGAAGGGGGCTACGAAGTTCTTTCACGTGCTGGCGGATGGTGATGCGCTGGTGGCGTTACTGAAGGCATTGGAAAAGAGGTTCAATGGGCATGTGTTCGTCTTGGACGAGGCAGACGCGGCGTCGCTAAGAGGCACAACACAGCTGGCGCGCTTCGCCCGGCTGGTGGAGGCACGAGAAGAGAAAAGCGGTCAACTCACTCTGTGGGAGCTATATTCTTTCAAGGACTTGCCGGTCGAACTGATTAGCCACATTTATCAACTCTTCGTTGACGATGCCGACAGCTCCATCTATACGCCGCCTTTCCTGGTGCAGTTGATGCTGGACGAGGCGATGAGTTGGAAGAGGCTCGATCGGTTGAATGAGAGGGACGAGATTATTCTCGACCCATGTTGCGGGTCCGGCGTGTTCCTCGTGGAGGCGTACAAACGGCTCGTCCTACATTGGCGTAGCTGCAATAACTGGCGAAGGCCGAACGAACAGGTTTTGAAGGCGCTGCTAGACAAGGTCCAGGGTATCGACCTGGATGAGGGTGCCGTGGAACTGGCGGCCTTCAGCTTGTGCCTGTCGCTTTGCGATGCGTTGGAGCCCGAGAGGATTCGCGCCAGCGTCAAGCTCTTTCCCGTTCTGAAGGGTCGGACATTGCACGAGGGGTGTTTCTTCAAGGCCAAGGAGGATGGTCTCATAAAGGACACAGTTGCCATCGTCGTAGGTAACCCACCCTTCAAATCCCGCCTCAACACGTTAGGTGCCAAGCGCAGCTACGAGCGCTACCAGGAGACCCGCGGTTCGCTGCCCGATAAGCAACTCGCCTACCTGTTCCTGCACGAAGCCATGGGAATGATCGCCGAGGGTGGCGTGCTCAGCATGCTTCAGCAATACAACTTCCTTTACAATCAGAACTCGCTCGGTTTCCGTCGCAAGTTCATCGAGACGTGGGATGTCCGGGAGATACTCGACTTTATCTCTGTGCGTGGGCTATTCAAGAAAGGCGGTGCCGACACGAAAGTCGTCGTGATTGTAGCTGAAGCTGCCAAGCCTCCCGTCGACCGCAAGGTCCTCCACGCCACCTTCCGCCGTAGCGGGCGTGCGGACGCCGAGCAGGGCTTCGACATTGATTACTACGACATGCATTGGTTACCGCGCACTCTGGCCTTAACTAATGATCGTGTATGGCGTACGAACCTATTCGGCGGCGGACGCGTGCTAGGACTCGTTGATCGGCTGGGGACATTCCGCAACCTAGGCCAGTATGCGACAGAGAATGGATGGAACTACGGCGAGGGGTTCATTAAGGGTGGAAGAGGGATTTCGCGACCGGCGGAACATATCGTTGACAAACCGCATTTGCGTTCTGTTGGACTCACTTCGTCTGGAGTGGACGTTTCCAAGATCACGCGAGCGCCCAATCCGCCGTTTGAGCGCCCGCGTTCAAAGGAGCGTTTCTCTCCACCAATGCTGTTGATCCGAGAGCACATGGACATTCCTCACCACGTCTGGGCCGATTACTATCTGACGTATGCCAAGCGAATCGTGGGATTCTGTGCTCGCGACGGAGAGACCCCTAAGTTGCGGAAGATAGGCAATTGGATATCAAAGGCTGGACCGGCTCTAAGGGCTTATGTGGCAGTGGTTAGCCCGTGCCTCTTTACGCAGAAGGCCACTGCGATCCAAGCCGATGACATCTTCTCGATTCCGTACCCCGAGACGGAGACTCTTGACCTCAGCGATAATGAGCAGATTATCGTTGATGATCTAGTGGAGTATTATCGCGACCTCATCCGGCTAGGCGAAGGTTCTGCGGCGATGAGGCACACCGGCCATCCCATGCTCGCGAGTTTCGCGGACGTTTTCACGCGCCAGATCAACACAATCTACAAGAAGAATCCGTTGCAAGCTCTCGAACCGCAGGTATGGCCGGGCGTCATCTGCCAGCCCTTCGCGTTCGGCGAAGGCAAGGTGGATTGGCGCGGAGCCGAAGATCTAGGAGAGAAGCTGGACGCGCTTCTCCGCGAGCAAAAGAGCCCGTCACTACGGGTTACTCGCATCGCGCGCATCTACGACGACCGCTTCGTTTTTCTGCTGAAGCCGGATCGGCTGCGCTATTGGCTGCGGTCCGTGGCATTACGGGATGCCGACGAAACATTGGCTGATCTGCGCGCACAGGGGTTCTGAAGCCGAACGATATGCTGGCCAACGTTCCGATTACCGTTACTCCGTCGGGCATGCTCAGCAGTGACGTGCATCGGCCCGCAACGTTCCGACATGAACTGCTGAAGTTTGTCGCTGGTGAGCTTCCAAGCTGGCGCGACGACGATGAACGAGAGTCGGCGACAGCGGAGACGGTCCTTACCTCTCAACTCTGCGCCCACCTGAACTTCACCGCCCGGCATTCGGTTGGATGGGATCTGCTCCAGTTCCGAGTGGAGGAGACCGACGAGCGTCGAAAGGGGCGTAAGATCGATCTAGTGGCGGCCCCGTGCGGGGCGGCCATCTATATCGATGGTCGCCGCCACACGGTATACGACTTCCTGATGCCAATTGAATGCAAGAGGCTCCCGACCCCCAAGGGAAAGAGCCGTGACGAACGGGAGTATGTCTTCAACCGATATGCCACGACGGGCGGCATTCAGCGTTTCAAGGACGGACATCACGGCGAGGCCCATTCGCTTGCGGGCATGATCGGCTATGTTCAGGAGCACACCGCGAAGCACTGGCTCGAATGCATCACTGCATGGATTGCGAACCTCTCAGACCAACCCGAGCTGGTCTGGACGGCTGCGGACCAACTAGAGATGGTAAGCGATGATGAAGAACTGCGGTTGGCCGTTCTCCGTTCGTGTCACGAACGCGCGGGCACACTGCCGGAGATCGAGCTTCGCCACCTTTGGCTGCAGATGAACTGATCCCAGCCACCCCGGGGTCGGAACGGAACTCGGGCGCGCGCACGTGTAGCTGGAGAGTCTCCGGCCACACCCTTTCGGCTGGGCGGTGGGTTCACAGTTCCACCATGGACCACGTTTCCCGAGCCCCCCAACGATCCCGGACGGACGGATTCCCCGAGTCCGGTTTTGACCTTGGGTTGTCCCGCCGCTGCCTGTCCGTAACCGAGGAAACTCAAACGCTTGCTCATGGTCGCCCCTCTCGACGGTGGTTTGCATGCGACGCTCGACGCCCCGCGGCCTTGATTCGTTGCAGAACGTATCGAGCCTTGTCACGTGCGAGTTGACGACAAGAACGTGCAATTCCGGGCGTGAACACACGGTAAACGGCCGCCGTTCGGATTGTATTCCGGGCACCGAAGTCGGTACAATTGCATCCTGAGACGGAATCGGGCATTCCCCAATCATCCGCACGTGCGGGCATCGGATTGGTATCGATACGGCGTGGGGAGTCGTCGCATCGTGAACGGACGGAGGAGCATCATGAGGATCCAGTGTACCACGGCTGTCGCGCTCGGCGCCCTTGCCGTAACGTGTTTCTCATCCGCGATGGCAGTCGCGGGTGAAGACTGTCCCGTTGAACTCGCGATGGTAAGCCAATGGGACGAGGCGACCAGCGCCTACGGCGACATCTGGGGGGACGGGGACATCGCGTATGTCGGGCAGTTCGGTCCGGTCACGGCGGGTGTACACTTTTTTGATGTCAGTTCACCGGGTGATCCGGTTCGGTTTCTGGAGTGGCAGGTGGGCGCACCCAACCAGTTCGCGTCGCCTCAGGACGTTAAGGTGGCAAATGGACTGCTGTTCATCTCGCTGGAAGCCGATCCCAACGACGGGGTCGAGATTGTCGACGTCAGCGATCCGTTCAATCCGCAACATCTGACCTGGGTACGCACGCCGAATTTCTCAACGGTGCACAACACGTTTTTCGACAACGGTTACCTCTACCTGGCAAACAGCTTCACCCCGCACGTCGGAGTCGTTGATCTGACGAACTTCGACCCCGCGAATCCTCCCGCGCGCATCACCGAAAACCTCTACCTGCTCAATGTGGGCACATCGTTTGTGCATGACATGACGGCTCAGAACGGCCTCCTCTACGTGGCCGCGTGGAACAGCGGGCTGCACGTCTACGACGTAAGTGACAATGCGAACCAGGCACCCGTTTTTCTCGGCAAGAGCACGCCGGGCGAGGGCAACAGCACGCACGCGGTGTGGCCGACGCCCGACGGCCGCTGGGCGGTTGTGACCGAGGAGCGCCCCAACGGTCCGATGAAACTCTACGAGATCAGGCAGGTCGGCCAGGAGGTCGCCGTCGTACTAAGCGACACCGTCGCGATGCCCTCGGCGGAGGCGTTCAGTGTGCACAACCCGGTGTTGGTTGGCACGCGGGTTTACGCCTCGTGGTACCAGGCGGGCGCATTGATATTCGACATCGATGAGGCGACGGGCACGCTCGTGGAACGGGCGCGGTTCGACACGTTCGACGGGCCGGTAGTCGGTTTCGACGGAGCCTGGGGGGTGTACCCGTTTCTCGGTGGGGACCGCATCCTGGTATCGGACTTGTCCGGTGGTCTTTTCGTCTTGGCCGAGGAGTCCCTGGTCTCGATTTCGTTCCCCGAGGGCCGCGTTACGCAGGTCCACCCAATAGACGGCGCCACCCTGACGGTCGCATTGACCAGTCTGTGCGCCGACCCTGACCCGAGCACCGCGGTCGTCGTGGTCGAGATCGGTCCGGGCGCCGGCGGCGAGCCGATCGAGATCCCACTGGTTCCGGTGGGGGGCGATCAGTACGAAGCTGATCTGCCGGGTGCGGCGTGCGGGTCTGCGTATTCGTATTACATCCGGGTGGACACGCTCGGCGGCGAGCCCGTCGTGGCACCGCCGGGTGCACCATCAAACGCATTCGACGCCGAAATCCTGTCGTCGGTCGAGGTGGTGTTCGACGATGATTTCGAGCAGGACCTCGGTTGGACGACCTCCGTCGACGACTGTCCTTCTGTGGGCAATGAGACCGGTGCGTGGGAGCGGGTCGATCCGAACGGCGTGTTCATATTCCCGCCGGGCATCGACATCGTGCCTGGAGACGATTTTTCCGACGACGGTACGATGTGCTACGTCACCGGACAAGGGGCGCCGGGCGGGCCGTTTGACGCGGCGGACGTCGACGGCGGTCCGGTGCGTTTGATCTCGCCGGTCATTCCGATCGACGGGCAGGACGCGGTGATTCGCTACGCCCGATGGTTCGTCAGCGCCAGCCTCCAGGGGGCGCCCGGTAGTCCGCTGCTGGTTGAAATCTCCGGTGACGACGGCGAGACGTGGACGCTCGCACAGCAAGTGGATTTCGACTTCACGCTGGCATGGGTGACAAGCGAGTTCCGGGTCAGCGACGTTATGCCGCCCGGCGCCACGATCGCGCTGCGATTCAGCACGGAGGACTGCCCGGACTCCCGGATCACCGAAGCCCTGATCGACGAAGTCTCCGTCACCGTCATCGCCTGCGAAGACGCCGACACGACCCCGCCGTCCGTGGTTCACGACGATGGTGTTTCGACGCGTCCGTTCAGCGGCTATGTCGATCCGCGTCGCGAGAGTGACGACGGCAAGACCGTCAACGAGGGAATCGACTCGGTGACCATCGAGTTCAGTGAATTCGTCCGAAATGCCGGTGGTGCCGATCTGGACGCATCGGCCTTCTCCGTCGTCTCGACCGGGAATCCGGCGCCCGCCATCGCGGCGATCGACGCTTCGGCGAACCCGCGGATTGAGGTGACGCTGAGTGACCCGATTCGTCCGGGGAGTTGGTACACGTTCGTCGCGGACGTTGAGGATACAGCCGGCAATTCGATCGAGAACAACGGGAATCAGGGACCGGGCGTCGATGAGTCGGACCGCGTCGACATCGCGTTTCTGCCGGCGGACGTCGATCAGAGCGGTGGCGTGACGCCATTCGATCTGCTGCAGTTCCGGCAACTGGTGAACGGCGTTGTTCCCCCGCCGGCCGGTGTGGTTGAGGACTTCGCGGACATCGACCGCAGCGGGTCGGTTCAACCGTTCGACCTGCTCGCGTTCCGTCAACTGATCAACGGGGTCTCTCCGGCAACGCAGCCGTGGTCTGGAGCGATGCTCGACGCCCCGCGACCGTAGTGTCGGGTGGGATAGCTGCGAGCCGCGGACTTCAGTCCGCGCGGACGTCCGCGCGGGATGAATCCCGCGGCTGGGCTTTGGCCGTTTCTTGCTGTGTCTTCGCGCGGGCTTTGGCTTGCGGTGCCGGCGTTTTCAGCCGGCTCGGGCGAAGATGGCGACCGACGCGAGCGGGATTTCTGATTCCTGGGACTTCGTGTTCTTCGCCGGATCGATCACGAAGTCGCCGGAATCTCTTTCAAGACGTTCGAGGGCGTACGCCCATATCTCACTCCTGAGTTCCTGCAACAGTTTCTGCGTTGAAACACGATTGGCGTTTGCCTTCTGCCACTTGGAAATGGGGACCACGGGACCCCGTTCGTTGATTCCGTAGACCCGCAACGCCGCCAGCAGGAGGTAGGCGTAGCTTGCAGCGGCTAGAGCCGGCTGACGTTCCGCCGGCCGGCGTGACCATACCTGTGCCTGACCCACGCCGATGAGTTGCTTTTCGCCCCGATGGTTGTGTCCTTCCGGCAAGGGTGTATGACGCGATTTGACCGGGCCGGTATCGTCGGCCATCGACCGATGGTGGTCGGGAGGACGGCTGATGAAATCCATGAAGAGGCAGGCGATTCCTGCCCGGCTTGAGGCGGGGCGGCGACG
>JAJDDR010000075.1 GCA_029260255.1 Phycisphaerae bacterium | reverse complement strand
CCAGGGCCAGCTCAAGCTGCTCGGCAGTCCGCTCAACGACACAGCCGATTTCGAGTTCATGCTTTGGGATGCGGACAGCGGCGGCAACATGGTCGGTTCGCTCTGGCCGGTGAACAACGTCGCCGTGGTCGACGGTCTGTTCACCGTCGAACTCGACTTCGGCGTGCTCGCGTTCAACGGCGACGCCCGCTGGCTGGAGATCGACGTACGCTCGCCGGCGGGGGGCGGCGCGTTTACGACGCTCAGTCCGCGGCATCCGCTTACCGCCGCGCCCTACTCGCTGCAAACCCGCGGGATCTTCTGCGACGCGAACGGCAAGGTCGGCATCGGTACGACCGGCCCGGTCAGCGAGCTGGAGGTTAACGGCACGGTCACAGCCGGAACGTTCGTCGGCGACGGCTCGGGCCTGACCAATCTGCCCCCCGGCGAAAGCCTCTGGACGTTGTCGGGTGCTGACGTTTTCTACGACGCCGGCAACGTTGGCATCGGGACAGACACGCCCATGGCGATGCTGGACGTGGCTGGCCCGACGCGCGCCGAAACCCTGGAGATTACCGGCGGCGGCGAGGCGGCGGCGATCCTGCGAGGCTGGGGCGACAACTCCTATGGCCAGCTCGACGTCCCCACCGGCACGTTCACGGCCGTCGCCGCGGGAGCGTACCACAGTCTGGCGATCCGCAGTGACGGCACGCTGGCAGGCTGGGGCGACAACTACGCTGGCCAGATCGACGTCCCCGCCGGCACGTTCACGGCCGTTGCAGCAGGCTATGCCCACAGTCTTGCGATCCGCAGCGACGGCACGCTGGAAGGCTGGGGCGACAACAGCGCGGGCCAGATCGACGTCCCCGCCGACACGATCACGGCCGTCGCCGCTGGAAAGTTCTTCAGTCTGGCGACCGAAGACACGACGATGGCCCTGATCGTCGATGCCGGCCGCGTCGGCATCGGCACGACCTCACCTGGCGAGCAATTGAGTGTCGCCGGAACCGTCGAGTCGACCGCCGGCGGCTTCAGGTTCCCGGACCGCAGCGTTCAGAGCACGGCCGCGGTCACCGGGCCGTGGAATCGCGCCGGCAATGACGTCTACTACAACGCCGGCAACGTCGGCATCGGGACGGCCACACCGGGCTTTCCGCTTGAGGTGCGTAGCTATAACAGTCGTGCGATAAGCGCCACGACCAGCGGCGACATCGGCGTGTATGGCGCTGCCACCAACAGTTACGGTCTCTACAACAAAGGTGTATTCGGTGAGACCGCAGGTGCCGGATGCGGAGTCTACGGCAAAGCTGCCGCTCATATAATCCCATCTTACGGTGTGTACGGACACACGGGAGGGGGCAATGGGTACTACGGGGTATTCAGCAACGGCGACCTGGAAACAAACAGGAACTTCTATGCGTACGGCACCAAGTCATTCAAGATCGATCATCCGCTCGAACCCGCCGACAAGTGCCTCCTTCACTACTGCGCTGAAGGTCCCGAGCCGCTGCTGATCTATCGCGGCAACGTCGCGCTCGACGGCAGCGGGGAGGCGATTGTCCAGCTTCCGGATTACTTCGAAGCGATCAACCGGGACTTCCAATATCAGTTGACCGCAATCGGCGCGCCGGGGCCGAACCTGCACATCGCGGAGGAGATACGCGACAACCGCTTCAGCATCGCCGGAGGCGAGCCCGGCTCGAAAGTGTCCTGGACCGTCACCGGCGTTCGCAACGATCCGTACGTGCAGCAGAACGGGGCGCCCGTCGAGGTCGACAAACGCCCCGAGGATCGCGCCAAATACCTGGTGCCCGAGTTGTACGGCCAACCCAAAGAGATGGGTATCAACTACATGCCGACAGACGACGAGGAAGTCGGTTCGGGCGAGGACACCCCGTGAGCGGCCGCGAAGGAGCCTGTGGGGTGGGCGCCGCCCACCAGCCGCAGCGAAAAGAACCAAGACTCGAACTGGAGACAAGCAATGAGAGACAGATTCTCGACAACGAAAACTGGAGCGATGTTGATCCTGGTGGCGGCCGCTTCCGGGCCGGCGTACGCCCAGACGCCGCTTGGCACGGCGTTTACCTACCAGGGACAGCTCATGGATGCGGGCGTGCCGCTGACCGGCACGGCCGACCTGGAGTTCAGCCTGTGGGATGACGCCGGCAGCGGCGAACCGCCGGCCGGCGGGAATCAGATCGGCCCGACGGACCACGTCATCAACGTCGCCGTCACCAATGGCCTGTTCACCGTCGATCTGGATTTTGGCGCCCCCGCATTCGCCGCCGACGCTCGTTGGCTTCAGGTCGCCGTGCGCTCGCCGCACGATCCGGGCGACACACAGCCCTTCACCACGCTCGCGCCGCGGCAGGCGTTAACGCCCGCTCCTTTCGCCCTCACCACCCGCGGCATCAGCCCCCGACAGGTGTCGGCCTTGGAGGCCCAAAGCAGCATGGGTGGCCTTGTGAACTGGTCCAATACCACGACCTGTCGGGTAACGGACGCGGGCATCAGCTGTGACGCGTCGAGCTTGATCGATGTCGCCGTTCACGAAGGCGTTGAGGTCTCGCTCGAACTCACTTTTCCTAGCCCCCCGACCGAGGGCGGCCTGCGCGAAGAAGCAACTCAAGTCGAAATCGTCAAACGACCACAGGCGTCGGCCTCATCCATCAAGGCGTTCACTGTGGACGTGAAGGTGACACTGGGTTCAGTCACGCATGAGTTCTCGGTCTCGCCGGCCGATCCGGTTTATTCGTCCAAGCACGACGTGACGTATCCGCCGACATGGTTGACGGACCTCAAGGTGTGGCTGACCGACGATACACACCTGCTGCTGATGACCAATAAGGTAGCTAGCAATAAGTGGATCACCACCGAGTCCGCCGGCGCCATCACCGCCGCCCAGGTTGAGCCCTATGGCGAATTCGCGCACGACGTGAACGTAACCGTGTCCGTTACGAACGTGGGCGACTACAGAACCAGCTTCATCGTCACGCTGACCGATTGTGCATCGACCGTCGATCCGGTCCCTGCGAAAGCCCGGATGTTTGACCCGGAAGAGACCGCGGACGTCGTGTTCAACCTGCACAACAGCGTTCCGTTCGGCGACGCCGACCGGTGCACGGCCACCATCAAGCAGCTCCACGGGGAGGCCTCCCCCCCGTTCACGGTCGACTTCCCGCCGCCCACCGCAGGTCCCCCATCGCCCGCCGCGCAGGCCCCCCAGCCTGATGTCGATGTGCGTCGTGCCGCTCGAACAGCCGAACGTCTTGCCTCGCATCAACCATCGGTTGACGTTATCAACGCAAAGCACGGCGAGATGACCGAGCTCAAGGCTC
>JAJDDR010000074.1 GCA_029260255.1 Phycisphaerae bacterium | reverse complement strand
CCGCCGGGAGCTTTGGGTCCGTGAATTACCAGTTTGTGATCGCCCGCGACCGGGTCCAATTCTGGCGCGACAACTTCCTGCCGATTCTCTGGGTCGACATCGAGTCGGATGTCCCCCACACTCACCGCTTGGAACTGGTCGCCGACGAGCTGTACACTTGGTATATCGACGGTGAGGTTGTCGACTCGGGTATCCCCGAGGGCGCCTACCCGACAGGCGACGGCGACAACATCATCTGGCGCGCCGGGTCCTGGTTCCTGCCGAACACAACGCAGTGGGACTACATCCGCTACGGTCGGACACCGGACGACGGCAGTGGCGATTTCAACAGCGACGCATTTCTCGACGTCGACGACTTCTACTTCTTCCAGGAGTGTCGCTCCAACAGCGGTCCTGCAACTGACGCGGGACCGGGCTGCCGCTGGGCGGACATGGATCAGGATTCCGACGTGGACGCCCACGACTTCGCCCTGTTCCAACTGGCGTTCGCCGTGGCAGAGTGAGCGACAAATGTGGCGCGGCCGCCCTCGACCGTGTCTTTATGCACCAACTCTGCGATCCCAGCCGGGGGCGGCTGGGCTACGTGAATAATGCGTGCTATGCGAGCGCCGGGGCAGGGGTCGCGGCCGGCGTGGATTCCTGCAGTGGCGACGAGGCGACGTGCGATTCCAACTCCTCGCCGAAGCGGACGAGGCGGGCGCTGTTGAAAATGACAACGGCGCTGGCGACCGCGTGCAGCAGAGCGGCCGGGATCGGCGTCACCATGCCGGACACCGTGAGCGGCATGATTACGAGGATATAGGCGACGCCGAAGATGAGGTTCTGGGCGATCACCCGCGTGGTCTGGCGTGAGAGCCGAACCAAGAACGGCAGGCGGCTGAGGTCGTTATTCATCAGGGCGATGGAGGCGGAGTTGATGGCCACATCGCTGCCGGCCGCACCCATGGCGATGCCGAGGTTGCCCGCGGCGAGGGCTGGCGCGTCGTTCACACCGTCGCCGATGACGCAGACGCTGTAACCCTTTCGCTTGAGGTCGTCGACGAGTTTGAGTTTCTCTTCGGGGAGGACTTCCGCCTGGACTTCGGTACAACCCATCTCGCTGGCGACGCGCCTCGCGACGGACCACTTGTCGCCGGTGACCATGGTGATGACCTTGATGCCGAGCTCTCGCAGGGCGTCGATGGCGGCGCGGGCTTCGGGGCGAGTTCGATCTTCGAGTCCGATCCAGCCGACGCAACGTTTGCCGCGTGTCACGTAGAGCATGCTGACGCCTTCGACGTCGTGATAATCAGGGTCGTCGAGGAGGCTCATGTCGGCGCCGCGATCGGTGAGCCACGTGCTGCGGCCGACCATGACCTCTTCGCCATCGACGGTGGCGACGACGCCTCGGCCTGACACTTCCTCAAACTGGGTCGGTCGCGCAAGGGTGAGCTTGGCCTCGCGCGCGATGGCGACAAGGGCCTTCGCCGCGGGGTGCTTGCTCAACTGCTCGGCGGAGGCGGCGGCCATGAGGAGCGCGGCGCCGTCCATGCCGGGTCCGGGTTTCATCTGCGTAACCGACAACTCGCCGGTGGTGAGGGTGCCGGTCTTGTCGAAGACGATAGCGGTGAGGGATCGCGCATGCTCCAGATTGACGACGTTCTTGATGAGTATTCCGAGGCGCGCGGCGCAGCTCAGGGCTGCAACCATGGCCGTGGGCGTGGCCAGCAGCAGCGCCAGCGGGCAGCCGGCGACGAGCATGGCGATCGCCCGGGTGATGCCTTCGGCTCGATCCTCGGAGAAGAAAACGACCATTCCGGCGAGCATGAGGATGGTGGGCGTGTACCACCCGGCGTAGCGGTCGATCAGTCGCATCAGCGGGATCTTCGTGCGTTCGGCATCGAGGATAAGGGATTGCACACGCCCGAGCGTGGTTTCGGCGCCGACCTTCGTGACGCGAATGTCGAGGGCGCCGGTCAGGTTGTTGGTTCCTCCGTAAACTTCGTCTCCCACGGTTTTGTCGACGGCGAGCGATTCACCGGTCACGGTGGCTTCGTTGATAGAGCTTTCGCCGGCAGTGACCGCGCCGTCGGCGGGGATATTGTCTCCGGGCCGCACGCGCACGAGATCGCCCGGTTTCAACTGTGCGACGGCGACGACGGATTCCTCGCCGGACTCGGCGATGCGATGGGCCTCCTGGGGTGTGAGCCTCACGAGGGAAGCGATGGACGCGCGGGCACCGAGGGCGGTGCGCGTCTCTATCAGCGTGGCGATGATCATGAAGAACGCGACGATGCCGGCCATTTTGTACTGCTCGTTGGCGATGGCGGCCAGTACCGCGAGGGCGACCAGCTCGTCCATGTGGCTCTCACCGCGGGCGAGGTGTTTCAGGGCGTGCCAGACGAGCGGCAGCGCGAGGAGGATGGCGCCCAGCAGCGCGATGGCGTCCGCGTGCGGGTTGCGGAGGATGCCGGCGCTGTCGCGAATCGACTTGGCGAAGAAAAAGTCGGTGAGGAACGACGCAACGATGAGCGTTCCGCCAACCAGCGTCCCGATCAACCAGAGGCTCACTCGACCGGTTTGGACCTCGACGGAGGCCGCGGTTGCTTTTTCGAGAAGCGGGGGATTCACGTTTTTCACGGATGCCTGACTCCAAGCCTGTGGATTAGTCGCCCATGCGCGCCGCAGCAGCTCGACCGGCTCACCCGGTCGGCGCGCGGCGAACACCGCAACCCGCCGGCGGCATGTGCCGGGCGGGCGATCACAGCGGCCAAGATGGTACTACGTTTCGCCGGTCCGTAAAGTTCGCGGCGGAATCATGCCCACGCAAGCGCGGGCACGCCGCCCGTAACGGGATGCACCCGACCGGAGATGCCTCCCGGTCAGCGGTTGATGTTGTTTCCGTAGATGATGTAAACATCCCCCTGATCGGGTCTGCGGCCTGTGTCCGCGAACGAGCCGTCGCCCTGCGGAAACTGCGGGTCGACCAGATCCGCCCGTGAGACGCCGATGGCGATGTCGGCGAAACCGTCGTTGTTGATGTCTCCGAGGTGCCCGACGTGGTCGG
>JAJDDR010000073.1 GCA_029260255.1 Phycisphaerae bacterium | reverse complement strand
CCGCGGAGCGGCTTGGCTCTTCCGATTCGGCGTTGTTTCATTGTGCGCGGTTCTTTCCGCAGGGGATGCCCAGGGGCAGGAGAAGACCGCGCCGTCGGGCCGGAAGCTCGAGGCGAAGAGGGTGCCCGCGGTGAAGCCCACGACCACGTCCGCCGCGAAAGGGCAAACGCCTCTGAAGCCGAAGGCGCCCCCGAATACCGCGCCTCCGGCCAAGCCCGGCGCCAAGAGCGCCGCGCGCAAGCCGCCGCATGCCAAGCGCGCCGTGAAGTTTGAAATGGATCCCAACGCGAAGTGGTCTTGTGCTCAGCTAACCGTATCGCGCGAACCTGTGTGGCGCAAGAGCGGCAGCCTCACCTTTGACTTCAGCATACACAACGAGGGGACGGCCGATCTGAAGATCAAAGGCAAGGGCGGGTGAGGCACTCGTTTTAACGGTCGGGCCGACCGTACGATCAAGCCGGGACAGACTGAAAAGTACGCCATCACCCTGAGCTGCGGAAAACTCAAAGGGGAATTCAACAGGCGAATCTCCGTCGAGACGAACGACCCCAGCCACCCCACCGAGTACCTCATCTGCAAGGGGAAGATCCTCGAGGCCATCAAGACGGACCAGCGGAACGTGAATTTCGGCCGTATCTCGCGTTCATCGACGGAGACGACCAAGACCATCGCGCTTGGTCGCGGCGATGCGGGACCGTTGAGTCCGAAACTGCTTCCGTTCAAGGAGACCAAGGGGCTGGAGGTGAATTTGCGCGAGATCGAACCCGGCGAGAAGTACTCACTGGAGTTCACCGCGCGACCACCGTTCGAGAACAACACGCTGCGCGCCAAAGTCCAGCTGGATACGGGCGTGCCGGAGGACCCTTCACTGATCATCCCGATATACGGTTCGATTGCGCCACGCGTCACCGCAAGACCCAGCCGCATCGTGGTACCCGAGAAACCGCGCTCGGGTTGGAAGCAGAGCGTCCGGCTGGCGTGGGACACACCGGAGGCGCACAAGATCATCTCGGCAACGGTTTCGGATCCGACGATCGTTGCTCGCGTCGGCGAAACCGGCGGAGCGCAGGAGGTCGTGTTGGCGCTGGCCAGCGCGCAAGCCCCGGCGTCCGGTTCCTACATGCTAACCATCGTCACCGACGATGCCGAGATGCCCCAACTCAGTGTGCCGATCAATGTGGGGCGGCCCGCGCCGCCGCGCCGCAAGCAATCTACGGCCAAGGGTCCACCTCGGGCAGGCAACGGCAAAACGCCTACCAAGCAGGAGGCGAAGGCGATGCAGGCCGCCGAGGCGGCGAAGAGAGCGAAAGCGAATCGGCGGGCAAATGGCAGCAAGCCGACCGCCAAACCCTCGATCGGAGCGAAGCCGAACTAGTGCATCGTCACACCTAAATCTGCGGGTAGCGACACTCGCAGACTCAAGCGAGGCGAGGCACCAACTCAGAAGCGACATGGCGCAGACGACCGCGGGGCACCGGTACCGGCGCCCCGTTGTCTGCGGATCGCGCGATGGCATGCGACGGCGTGTCCGCGACGGTCAGTTGAGCAGATTGTTGACCCGGTCGGTGACGAACGTGTCGAACGCGGTCAGTTGGGCGTTCACGTAGGTCTCGATGGGTGTCACAATTGCGCCGCGAATCAGTTGAATGATCGCCGCGCGCGCGTCCACGGTGCTCGTCGTCGTGATCTCTCCAAGGTTGCAGCCGCCGAACTGGAACATCATCCCCGCACTGCAAATCGTGCCGAGTGCCTTCATGCGTACGCGGTGCTTGCGGGTTTTCATACTCTGGGCTCCTCGCCTAGAACCAATCGGGCTCACAAACTCACTCAACACGTGGATGGTAACTCACCATTCCTCCGGGTCAACAAGGCCTGCGGCGGCGGCGTACACGAATTGACCCCGCGTGTCAGCCTCAGTAGAACGCCGCACATGACGCGTCGGGCGGCGGAGATCATCTGCGGTCATCCGATTGTCGCGCTCTGTTTCTGGGTCGCGGCCACTGCATCGGTGTGCGTTCTCGCGCCGTCGCGCGATCGCATCGCGATGTCCGAGCCGACGGCGCTGCTTCCGGCGGATGAACCCTCGCAAGTCGCCCTGGCCGTCGAGCGTCAGGCGTTCCCCGAAATCAGTGCCCGGTCACGGACCGTTATCATACTTGAGCGACGCGCGGGACTGACGCCGGCTGATTTGGCGTACGTCGGAAGGTTGACCGGTCGTCTCGCGACTCGGCGCGCCCGGCAGGACGGTTGGCGGATCCTCTCGCCGATCGCGCAGCCCTTCCTGAGATCACGCCTCATAAGCTCCGACGGTCAGGCCGCGATGATCGTGGTCAACATGAACACCCACTGGGTGACCACCGCGGGAAAGCTCGACGTCGAGCGTATCGAAGCCATTGCACGAGAAGAGCGGCTTCCCGATGGCTTGTCGCACTGGTCCGCGGGTTGGAGAAGCTACCGGCGCGCAATCGTCGTCTGAACACCGCTTCTTCCCGCTACGGAGCTTGCGCTGCTCGCTACCGGATTTTCCGGCGGAAGACATTGGCGCCTTCGATGCCTGCATACAGGTATCCGCCCGCGTACTCCAGCGCGGTCACTCTCGTGTGGACCAGGTCGTCGCTGATGTCCGTCCAGCTATCGCCGCCGTCCGTCGTGTGCCAAACGCTGCCGTTGAGGCCGAAGACCGGATGATTCTGGGAGGACGCGGCAAAAACTTCGTTGGGATCGGCCGCGTTGACGGCGATGGCTACGAAGTATTCGAATTCAGCCAAGGCGACGTCGGCTCCGAGTGATGGCTTGTAGTTCTCGCCGTGATCGCTGCTCTTGTACACACCGTCCTGGGCGGCTGCCCAAACAACCCCGCCGGAGGGTGCGACGATTTCCCCGATAAGGGCGCCTTCTGCGGCGACGTCATTTACGTTGGAGAGCGCCCACGACTCGCCGCCGTTTGTCGAGTACCACAGTCCGTCCCAATACGTTCCCGCGTACAGACGCTTGGGGTCGTCGGGGTCGACCGCGAGCGATTCGAACTGGGACAGTTCCGTGCTCGTGCCGGATGCCGGCTGCGACGAGAGTTTCGTCCACGATTCGCCACCATCGATCGAGCGGTAAATACCCTCGGTCGCCAGGCGGTTGACCGCGTATATGGTATTGGGGTTCGTCGGATCGGCAGCCATTGTGACTCTGGTCGACGCATCTGCGAAGGCATCTCCCGTGCTCGCAAAATGGGGTGACCGCTCTTTCCATGTCGTGCCCTCGTCGCTGGAGCGATAGACGCGGGGCGGACCGTTCTCGGATGAGACCCCGACGAACAGCACGCCGTTCGCTGCCCGCACGATACTCCAACCGTGCGCCAGGTCGCTCGGGCTACCGGCCAGTGGCAACGACTCGCTCCATGATTGGGACGGATCCGTGGCGCGTTGCAGAACTGTATCCCAGTGCGTTGCAAAAAACTCGCTGCCGGTGAACAGGATGTCGGTGCATACGGTATTCTGTGTGCCGCGTACTTTTTCCTGCCACGTTCCTCCTCGATCGGTGCTTCGCCAAATGCTCACCCAATTCGTTGCGAACAAGCGATCCGGATTGGTGGAGTCGATGGCCAGGTCGATGAAATCGTTGAACGGATCCCACGTGTTTTGAAACGGGGTGGCGTCCGTATCGAACACGTAGGCACGGCCACCTTCGACGCTCGTACCTTGCCACGTTGTCCCGGCGTCATCGGACTCGTAGAACAGCGAAGGCCACCCGGCGTACGCGAGATGGATATCCTTGCTGTTGACGGGGGAGACACGGACAACGACGGCGCTCTGCGGCACACCCGTGGAATCCGTGGGTGGAAGGTTGCCGGCGATGGAACGCCAGTCCACTGACGATGAGTCGCTCCGATAGACGTACGGTGCGCCGTCCTCCACAGGGTGGAGTTGCGTCGCGGCGGCAAGAACCGACGTTGTGCTGAACGCCAACGAACGCCACGCGAGGTCACTCCGGTCGCTCGGGAGGCCGGCGGAAAAGTCTGTCCAGGTCGATCCACCGTCGGCGGAGCGCAGGATGCCATGTCCCGACACTGCCAGAAACGCCACACCGTCGTGAAACGGGTCGAACTGAACTGTCGGAAAACGGGTGCCAACTGGATAGGTGGCGGGGAAACTCGCAATCTCGTCCCAGTTTGCCCCGCCGTTTGTGCTGCGTTGCAGACCTCCGGTCAGAATGGCCGTACGATAATCGTTCTCAAAAAAAACATCGCCTTCACCGCGGTGGGTCGTGGCCAAAACCGTTTGACCGTCGTTGCTCACGGCGATGCTCTGAAAACTGACCAGAACGTAAGCGGCTAGATGTGTGTTGACCGCCACCCAGCTTTCTGCGCGATCGTCGCTCCGAAACAGGCCAAGTGCGGTGGCAGCCCAGATGCGTTTGTGGTCGAAAGGGTCAATCACGAGGTCGGCGGTGGCGTGGCTGAGCAGACCCGTGCTCTTGGAAGACCAGGTCTCACCACCGTCGTCGCTGCGATAGACACCCGACACATCGCTCGCCGCATAGACCGTGGTCGGCAACCCCGGATCCACCGCTACCTTGGTGAACAGTCCGCCGCCGGCGAATCCGGCGGGCTCCCATGTTCCGTTCGCGGTGTCCGTACCGTTGTCGTTTCCGGTCTCCGCGCCATTCCCGCCGGTGTTCGCCCCGGGGTCTGGATTCGTTGTATCAGGCGGCGACGTGCTGGAAGCGGAGCAGGCGTGCAGAACCACCATCGAAAGAACCGACAGGCCAACCAGGAGAGACCGATGGATAAGCAGGTGTGTTTTCAAGACAGGAGCATCCTTCGATTTGGACCAACGAACAAACCAAACTCTGAATACCCGTCCATCGGCAGTTTTCCGTGTCAGCCGACTCGATAATCAGCGACCGACCATCGCGTGAACAAATGCCCGTGGGCCGATAATCCAGTTGCGAGACCGTCGGCGGTCGCCATATGCAGCTGGTGCGACCCACTGACGACTCCGCCGCAGTCGGGGGTATGGTCTCCGACCATGGGAAGCGCTGTTGTGCCGTCCATCCGGTGAGAAATCCGAGCCGGCTGCCGCTGGTCCGTTCGCGTGCAGGCTGCTGGAGGCGGGCGATGCGCCCAGCGGCGCTGATGTGACCAACTGCCGGAGGAGGGACTCGAACCCTCACCCTGTTGCCAGGACGGGATTTTGAATCCCGCGCGTCTGCCGATTCCGCCACTCCGGCGCCTTTATTGACAAGGGTTTACCTGCGATACGCCTGCGTAACTGTCAACGCCGCACACCCTTCCATGCATCGTACGCGCATGGGTAGGCGACGTAAAGCACGGCTCGCAGGCAGCGACCGGTCACCCGCCGCTTCGCTTGGCGGGGTATCCCAAGCCCTCGAGGATCGCTACTACACGTTTCGTGTGATCGCCCTGGATTTCGAGGACGCCATCGGTCACCGTCCCGCCGGCTGCGCAGGCTGACTTGAGCTGACGCAGAATCGCGCCCAGGTCGGACGCCGAAGGGTCCAGGCCATCTACGACGGTCACGATCTTGCCCTTTCGGCGTTTCTCGCGGCGGACGCGGACGGGCTGGTCCTTGGGCAGCCGCACATCGCCATCGGCGCCGCGGGGGCAGGTGCATTGATCCAGCGGTTTCTCGCAAACCCGGCAGGAAACCGGCCGCTCCAGCGGTGTACCAGCGAAGAATCCGGACATCCCCCGCATCGTACGGGAACCTCACGGCGCGGTCGACGGGCTTTTCGCGGCGCCGGCGAGTGAGTATCGTCTGCGGCGATGACGGACTTCCATGAACCGCAAGCCATTCGCATCACCTGCGCCCCCGGTCTGGTCGACTACCTTCGGCGCGAAGTCGAGGATCTTGGCTACACGGTCGATTCTTCTCGGCTGACCGGCCTGGAGATCACGGCCGGCATGCATGACGCCATGCGACTGAATCTCTTTCTGCGCACCGCCTTCAACGTGCTCGTCCCGATCGCTACGTTCACCTGCGCCAACCCGGACGAGCTGTACAAGCGTGTGCGCGCGATACGGTGGGAGGAGATGATCTCACCCGATGAGTACCTCAGTGTGGTCTCGAGCGTGAACACGCCGACCATCAACGATTGGCGGTTCGCCAGCCTCAAGGTCAAGGACGCCATCGTGGACCGCGTAGCGGCGGAGATCGGTACTCGGCCGAACTCAGGCCCGCTGCGGGAGAACTTCGTCGTCCATCTCTATTGGAGCGGAGACGATGTCCGGCTTTTCCTCAACACCTCCGGGCGGAAACTCGCGGATCGAAACTACCGCAAGATCCCGCACAAAGCGCCGATGCAGGAAACGTTGGCGGCCGCTGTCATCCTGGCGACGGGGTACGACGGGTCCGTGCCGCTGGTCAACCCGATGTGCGGGAGCGGCACGCTGGCCATCGAGGCGGCGCTGATCGCCTCGGGGCGACCGCCCGGGCTTCTTCGAGGCAACTTCGGGTTCATGCACCGCAAGGGTTATGATTCCGACGCTTGGCAGTCGATGCGCCGCAGCGCCAAGAAGATCCGCAACAAGGGCACGATCGCCCCCATCATCGCCACCGATATCGATGCCGGCGCGGTACGGGCAGCCAGAAAGAACGCCGAGACCGCCGGCGTACACCACATGATCCGGTTCGCCGTGTGCGACTTTGCGGACACACCGATGCCGCCCGACAAGGGGATCGTCGTCATCAATCCAGAGTACGGCGAGCGACTCGGCGTCATGGCGGAACTCGAGAAGACCTACAAGCACATGGGTGATTTCTTCAAGCAGCGGTGTTCGGGGTGGACCGGTTACATCTTCACGGGGAACCTCGAACTTGCGAAGAAGGTCGGGCTTCGGGCGAGCCGCCGCATGGAGTTCTTCAACGCGAAGATCGACTGCCGGCTGCTCAAGTACGAGCTGTATGAGGGCACGCGACGCAAAGAGGACTAGTGCAGCGTCACGCGTAATGTTGCGGGTTTTGGGGACGGCGGGCCGATGATTCCATGGTCAGGATGAGGTGTTTTGAGATCATGGAGGATCGTCATGGCCATTCGGAACAAGAAGTATATCGTGCGTTTGGAGCAGGAGGAACGGGAGACTCTGAAGAAGTTGGTGCGTGGGGGGAAGGCGGCGGCGCGGAAGATCACGCGAGCGCGGGTATTA
>JAJDDR010000072.1 GCA_029260255.1 Phycisphaerae bacterium | reverse complement strand
AGCCGAGAACCGCGCGAGGCACCGTTGCCTGCCGCCGGACCCCATCCGGCGCCGGAGGTCAGGGTCTCCGGCCAACTGCACGATCGCGGCCGCGAGCGACGGAGTGTCACCCAACGGCACGATCCGGCCGGTGACGCCGTCCTCGATTACTTCGGGAGACCCGTCGATGTCGAACGCGATCCCCGGAACCTCCATCAGCAGACCCTGGACCAACGCCCGCGGAAGTCCCTCCCACCGGGACGCGTGTACCAGCACGTCGAACCCGCCGATCAGTGCGGGCACGTCATCCGGAGACACCAATCCCGTCAGGTGCAGGCGATCACCCAACCCGAGCTTGCGTACCTGCTCGACGTAACGCTCGCGGTGGGGACCGTCGCCGACCCAGACGAACCGCAGCAGCGGCGCGTTGGCGACGGCCGGCACCATCGCGTCGATCAGTTCGTCGTAGCCCTTGTTGCGAAACAGCCGCGCCACCGTGCCCACGACGACGGCGTCGCGCGGAACCCCCCAATCATCTCGAATCGAGTTTCTCCTTGCCCGATCGGGTGCGTACAGGTCCGTGCGCATGCCGGAATACACCGTCGTGAACGCCTCCGGCGATCCCAGACCTGCCGCGACGGCCTGCGCCGTCATCGCGTCCGCAACCGACACGAACGCGTGTGTTCGCCTCGCCGCGTAGCGCTCCGCCGCGCGGTACAACCACCGAACGATACCGGATTGCGTGCGGTTGAAGCTCATGCCGTGAATCGTGTGTACCACGATCGGCACCCCCGCCCGGCGCGCCGCCGATCGCGCGAGAATCCCCGCCTTGCTGCTGTGCGTGTGCACGACGTCGAATCGCCCGCGACGAAACAGCCCGGACAACTCACGCACACACCGGAAATCGGACAGCGGCTTCGGGTTGCGAACCAGCGACGCCAAGCGGACCAGTTTCGCCCCGCTCCGCTCCGCGTGGTCCCACAGCGAGCCCTCCGGACCCGTCTCCGTTCCAGCGATGAGTGTCACGTCGTGTCCTCGCGCCGCGAAGCCAGCGCAAGAAAGCACCGTGTTCTCCTGCGCTCCGCCGATGATCAGTCGCGTAATGACATGGCAAATGCGCATCGTTCAGAGTGTTTCCGTCTCGACGGCCGACGTTCCGCACCGGAGGACTTCCGCCGGGTAGCGGACCCATTGAAGGCACAAACCGTGTGCCGGCGCGGTAGGTCCGGCCAATCCGCGATCGCGACCGGAGAGTATCTTGTCCACGAACGGTGGTTCCCACTTCCCGCGACCGACCTGGATCAGCGTCCCCACCATGTTCCGCACCTGGTTGTACAGAAAACCGGTGCCCTCGACGTCCACGTGAACCTCATCGAGGTGGCGATCGACGTCGCATCGAAGCACCCGCCGCACCATCGTCCGCCGAACGCACCGGCTGGCTGCCATCGAGGTGAAGTCCATCTCGCCGACGAACCGTTCCGCAGCGGCGCGCATGCGGTCAACGTCCAACGGCTCCCAGAAATGATACGCGTAACGCTGCGCAGCGCGCGTGACCGGCCTCGCTTGGCTGTTGAAGACGCGATAGCGGTAGAGCTTGCTGGTTGCCATGCGGGTCGCGTGAAAGTCGGACCCGACTTCAGACACCGCCCGAACGTCCAGGTCTTCCGGCAGGCGGGAGCCGATCGCGTGCCGCAGCCGGTCGCACGGGATCGTGCTGGTGGTTCTTACGCCGACAACCTGCCCGACCGCATGGACCCCCGCGTCCGTTCGCCCGCTTGCGGTGATCGAGACTTCGTGGCACAGCACGCGACGCAGGCGCTCCTCGAGGACGCCCTGCACCGTTCGGAAGCCAGGCTGCACCTGCCAACCGTGGAAATCCGTCCCGTCGTAACACAAAAGCAGCCTGAGGTTGCGATCCATCGAGTGGATGGTACGCAACCGTCAGGCTGCCTTCAACAGGTTCCGGGTCCGCCATCATCCTTGACCGACGGCCCGAAAAGCGAACAGCGATGTCGTTGGCCGGCCTCCGTGCCCGCGCGACCGACACCGGAACGTCAACTAGGCCACGAGCTCCTCGCACAGACTTTTGCCGAACCGCTGCCGCAGCCGCTGGAGGATATCCTTGTGGATCTGGCTCACACGCGATTCAGACAGCTTCAGAACCGACCCGATCTCCGACATGGTCAACTCTTCATAATAATAGAGAACCAGCACCAGTCGCTCCTCACGCGACAGGCCCCGGGTGATGAACTCGGTCAGCATCTCACGCGACATGGTGGCTGCCGGGTCGACCGAGCGTTTGTCTCCGACGTCCCAGCTACGTGCCGGACCGCGGCCGTTGTGATCCGACTGCGGCTCCATCGCGCTGAAGTGGACCTCCTTGCCCAACTGCGACAGGCGGCACAGCTGATCGTATCGCGCCAGGGACACGCCCATCCGCGCGGCGATCTCCTGGTGATCCGGCGCGCGGCCTTGCTCGGCGTCCAGCATCTCGCGAGCACTCAGCCGTTGCTTTTCGAACGTCCGCACCGTGCGGCTCTGGGGGTCCAGCCCGCGTAGCCAGTCCATGACCGCGCCGGAGATCCGCTGTTGGCAGAACGTCTCGAACTTCGCCTTGTGCTTGGGATCGTAGGCCTCGACGGCTTCGATGAGCCCATCGAAGGCAGCACTGCAGATTTCGTCGTAGGAGATTTGGGCGGGAAGCTTGCGTGACAGGCGGGCGGCTTGGGTATGCACCAGATGGCTGTAGTAGACGACCAACTCGTTACGCGTTTCCACCGCACCCGTTCGCAAGTACTTGGCCCACTTCTTCTCGATCGGCTGATCCTTCTTCTTCATCTGTCGTGGCTCCTAATTGCGTCCTCCTTGACATCGAACGACACCAACGCGCGGGATGGTACTATGGGTAAACTAGCCATGCAAGGTAAATTACGGCAAAGTTGGTAATATTTTGCGACTACGAGCATTAAGTAATCTGGATGGAATTTGGCCATTCAATGGAGAATGAGGTTGTTTCCTCATGCGCCGGTTTTGCTAGCTCGAATCGTCCAACAATAGTAGAATAATGATCTTACGATCGTCGTTCTACGAGACGTGGCGGTCTCCAGCCAGCGGATAGGTGATTCGGAGGCGTGGTTTCGCGAACGGCGACTCGTCGCGGATGATGTTCCTTGCTGAGTATTGGGAGCGGAACGGCCACGCCGCTGCCGCACGCGGACCGGTGTTGTGTGTGTCGCGCGATTCGCGACACCGCGCGTGATCGCGTCGGACGCGCCGTGAGCGCAGAATCCCGCCGGAGTAGCGGGCACGGTCCAATCCTCCAATCGGCCCGTTGACATGGCGAAAGTCGGCCGTAGAGTACCCGGTCGGCGTATGCAAAGGGCTCATAGCTCAGTTGGCTAGAGCGCGTCGCTGATAACGACGAGGTCCCAGGTTCGAGTCCTGGTGGGCCCATTTCCGGTGGCACCGGGACCGAGGGCATACGCCGCTCCGCTCGCTCAACGACATGCCCGACGAGGCGACGAAGGTCACGCCCCGTGTCAGGCACCGGGGCCGTAGCTCAATTGGGAGAGCGCCTGGTTTGCAACCAGGAGGTTGGCGGATCGTGCCCGCTCGGCTCCACGTTGTCAGACGGTGACAAGCCGTGACATTTCGTGCCTAAACCCCCGTCCGACATGTCCTTACCGATGTCCACTTTCTTATCCGGTCTGGTACGCTCCGTGCTAGTCAATGCCACATCGCGACATACCGTGTCGGAAGTTGGTCCAACACCTGGTCCAACACCCCCCGGCCGATCATCGTACGTACCCGTCGCCCGCGCCGTCTCCGGGTCCGTCCCATCGCCCAAAGTCGGCAGCTTGTTCACCTCCGATTGCGAATTCAGCAACCGCAAATCCTGGTAGGTGCCCGTCGTCAACCGCACATCCGAATGCCTAGCAAGCTTCGCAGCAACCCGGATATCAACACCCGCTGCGCCCAGCCAGCTCACGAACGTCGTTCGCAGCGAATGCCGGTCGATCGTTCGCCCCTCATCGTCCTTGAATAGAATACCCGCCCGCTCCAGGTCACGCTTGAACGTCCGCAGCGTCGGCGCTGTCGCAAACACCTTATCCGTCGGCGCGGCGTCCGCCGGTATTCGTTACTGGTCTTTGCCGCGGGGTCGGACTCAGCGAGTATCCCCAGGGCTCGGTCGATGTTGTCCTCGTTGAAGTCCGCCAGCCGGTGAATCGACCCCTTGTCCACCACCCACTTCACATACGATCGCACCTGCCGAATGTGCTTCCTCGCCTTGCGCAACCTCCGCAGGTGCCGTACGTAGTCCGCGAGAATTTTCCGCATCGGCGTCGACGCAGCCATTACGAAGCGATCGGTCAACCCTGCGCATTCGCGTTCAACACGCCGGATGATCTGGCGCAGCTCCGACTCAGCGACTTCCCGATCCGTGACCCGCTGTCCATTCGTCGGCCGAAGCGCATGACGCTGCGGACGCCCGTTGGCATCCTTGTATTTCGTCCAGTAGAAACGGGTCCGCTTTCTGGTTCGCTTCCCGTTGCGTGTCCGGAACACTACGGGACGATAGACACAACCTCCGCTTACCCGTGCCATATCAACGCCCCCTCCGCTTCGGCGTCAACTCCAACCCGAGCAAGTCGCAGAGTTTGCTCGCCGTCGCCAGCATCACGTCCCGGCCTTCATCGTGGATGAATCCGTGGATCGAGGCATGCTGGATGTCCGTCCGCTTTGAAATCTGGAACGGATTCAAACCG
>JAJDDR010000071.1 GCA_029260255.1 Phycisphaerae bacterium | reverse complement strand
ACTCGCATGCCTGCTTCCCGCCAACGTCGTGATTTACAGTATCGAGAACACTTTCTTCCTGATTTCGCCCCACCGCATGCGACAGGAAGGCATCGAGGTGTTCTTCAAGACAACGCTGATCTTTACCGCGAAGGGTCTGCTGTTCGGAGGCGCGGCCGTGGTCGTCTTCTGGTGGGTGTTTCTGGCTGGAGTGCTGGGTAGTGCAACGGCGATCGACCATCGTCTGCTGTTTGTCGCGGGACTCTCGGTACTCGCGTGGGTGGCGGCAGGATTGTCTGTGTACGTTCTGTCGTGCGTTTACCGGCGAATGGAAGCCGGAATCGATTGCGGCACATAGCGGGCGGGTGCAAAGCCAATAGCGTAACTGGCTGGCACCGAGGTGTGACGGTACAGTGATCCGTAGTTAAAGCAAGCAACTTGCTGCTGTGCCGGCGTGACGTGACAGATGAGAGCACCCACGCACACAGACCACCTCTTCAGAACAATCCGGGGCGAGCATCTCTTCCGCCCTCAGCCCAGAAATCCTGTTCAAGTGAAATGTGGCGTCCTGCAATTTTTTTCGTGGCCTGATCGGCGGGTCGATTTGGAGACGGTCTACGCACGGGCGTTCGAGCGCATCGCGATCATGGATCGCACCGGCTATGACGCCGTTTGGTTGGCCGAGCATCATTTCAGCTCGTACAGCATTTGCCCTTCTGTGCATATGATGGGGACTCATGTGGCGGCCCGCACAAAGAACCTGCGGATCGGCACCGCCGTATCGTTGGCGGCGTTCTACCATCCACTTCGGCTCGCCGAAGAAGTCGCGCTGCTCGATGTTTTGTCTGAAGGTCGTGCGAACTGGGGGGCCGGTCGCGGCTTCGATCAAGTCGAGTTTCGGGCGTTCGACGTGCCGATGGAAGAAAGCTCGGCGCGCTTTCGTGAGAGTGTGGACATCGTACTGCATGCCTGGCAGAACGAACGCTTAACCTATCGAGGCAAGTATTGGGAGTTCGAGGACGTTGAGGTGTTGCCCAAGCCGCGACAAAAGCCTCATCCGCCGATCTGGGTGGCTGCATCCTCCGAAGGAGCGATTCGCTGGGCCGCCCAACAGGGGCACACCATCATGATGGACCCACACTCCTCGCACTCCAAGATTGCCGAGAAACGCGAGTTCTACCGAACGACGTTGGAGGAGCACGGGCACTCCTTTGCAGGCCGTCACATTCCGATGGCGAGGTTGCTGGCAATCGCCGACACCCAGCAGGAGGCCGAGCAGGTAGCACGCAGCGGTGCACAATGGATGGTCGGTGCGTACATGGATCAAAAGCGCTTCGGGGGCGTAGGCCCGACCGACAAGGATTTCGGAGCAGACAAGGCCGCTGATCCAATCGACAGGTACGTCAACGACGTCGTGATTCACGGGACGCCTGAGTCGGTGCTGGACCAACTCGAGCAACTGCGGGACGAAATGTTTCTCGAGTACCTGCTCTGCGCTCCGTTGAGCCACCGATCGTTCCTGCTGTTTACCGAACAAGTCCTGCCGCGGGTGGCGAGTGCATGAGCATGATGGCCGTGAGCGATTCACGGACCGAGCCCTCTGATGGGCGATCCTTCGCCAATCTAAGGTTGGCGAGTTTCAAGATCGTGCCTGCAGCACGTACGCGACCGCCGTGTGGCTGAAGTGCAGACGCCCAGCCTCGCGTCGGACGTTGAGTCCGGAGAGGTCGTTCTCAATCGAGGCCCCCATCAACTCGTGAATCTCCCGGGCCTCTTCGGCGGACGGGCCGCCGTGGCTGATCCAGTCGTCGAGTTCATAGTCGAGTGTTGAACGTGGCTGTTCGAGAATCTCGAGACCGAGTTCGGCGAACAGGGCTTCAAACTCGGCAGCTGACAGCGCGCATACGTGCGTAGGATCGCACAATCGCTCGACACGATTGTGGTATTTGGCCTTGGCGGGTTCGTCGGATGCGAGCATGTCGGCAATTAACACTCGCCCGCCGGGGACGGCGACCCGTTTCATCTCCGCAAGAACGCGTGCGGGGCCTGGAAAGTGGTGAAATGCTGCACGGCAGGAGACGATGTCGAAGCTGGCGTCGTCGAACGGCAGATGTCCGGCGTCACCTTTCTGGAACCTGATATTCTCAAGCCCCCGACGTGCAGCCTCATCGCGGGCGCGTGTCAGAAACTCGTCGGTGGCATCCAGGCCCACGACGCTTCCGCAGGTACCGGCAAAGGCCATCGTCAGAAAGCCCGGGCCGCAGGCGACGTCGAGCGCCCGCTGTTTAGCTGTCGCAGACGCAAGTGACACCAAGCGGCGGAGCCCGCGATCGTTCGTTGTCTGCGCCATACGAACGTACGCATCGGCCTGCCGTGTAAACTGATCCCGGATGTCGTCGATGTGCTCTCGTGATTCATTCATCTGCACAGCGTACCGCCAACACACAGCAGTGAACATCTTCGAGCAACATGTGCGCGACAACCACTTCGGCGGACTACTCGGTGGTGCCGGTCTCTGCGAACCGGTACGGATCGTCTGCATCGCCATCTAAATCGCCGTCCGTGACGTCGACCGGACTAGTTTCGATAAGGCCGGTCCGGGTGAATATTGTGACGATCAGCTCTTCACCCTGCTTTCTCTCGATACCTTGCTTGGTGTTACCAACGACGCGGCCAAACTCAGTGTCTCGCACATCGGCGATCAAGAAGTGCACGAGGCCAAATTGGGAAACATAACCGGTGGCGGCCCCGTGGGGAGAGAATAGCACCTCGATACTGTTATTGGGATCCTGCCAGAGACTAGGCATGCTGGTCTGCTGACGGGTTCTGGTGGGGTCAACATCGATCACAACTCCCTGTGGGAGTGTCACGACTTCTTCATCGGGAAGTGGAACCGCCGCCAGTTCGAGTGTGTAGGGCTCATCGACAAGTGGCAGAGCAGCACCGAGCCAGTTACCAGCGAGACGAATCTGGGGTGGAACGGCCTCAAGGTAGAACGCTGTGAATGTGGGATCGGGGTCAAATGTATCTGGATGAATCGTGTACCAGATTGCTGGCGTAGTTCCGACCCTGATTCTCGATCCCGGCAAAAGCAGACCGCGATTCGCCAAGGCAGTCCAGGATTGAGATCCACCACTCTGCGTCAGAATGTCGGCCATTGGATCTGGACCAGGCAGGGTGGGTGACAGCACTGTATCCACATTAACGGTTCCGTCAGTCGTATCCGGCGAACCGATGTAGACCATGGAGACAACTTCGGTCGGCCGCGATTCGTGGCGGATGAATCGCACGCCACGGTCTTCTTGAGAGAAGATGGCCCGGTTGCGAGCCCCTTCCAGGTAGGACTGAATCTGACGCGCGGTGGAGGGCACGCGATCGCCCTCCAAGGCGACTCGAATGACGCCGACCGACAGGCC
>JAJDDR010000008.1 GCA_029260255.1 Phycisphaerae bacterium | reverse complement strand
GCTCGGGCTGAACATTCCAACCCGTCTCGGCGAGCCCCAATGGAGTTCTGATTCGCAGATGTAGTCAAAAAATCAGCGAATAAACCGGCCTGGCGCCTCGTCAGCCCGGTTTTGGCCTCAAAGTTGCGGAACTTGGGGTAGGTCCGGCGCTTGTCGATCTCAACGAACGCTTGACCGCTGGCCTTGTGGCGTCTGTAGGCGGGTGTTTTGGTCGTTTTCTGGCGTTTCACGGCACGGCCTCCGTCGCTTTGCGGGTAGTACTACCCGCAGTTTGCTTCGGTTTCAGCCGCGCCACCGCCTTCGGTGGGTATCCGTAATCCATTACGGATTCAGCGTTTATGTCGAATCGGGGTGACTGGATTCGAACCAGCGACCTCTGCGTCCCGAACGCAGCACTCTAGCCAAGCTGAGCTACACCCCGGTCGATGGGAGCATGCTAGGACGCCCTTCGCCGTGTGTCAATGCAACGCCCGCGACGCCGTCCGCGGGCATCAGCAAGTGGACCTTATCGGAGGCGGTGGGTGTGTCGACTGCCGAACGCTCAGGAATCGGGCTTGTCCGCGCCCGGTGAAGAGGGACCACGCGGCGCCTTTTCGATCTCCGTGATCATTCGGCCGCGACGCCATATGCGGATGTCGCCGGTCGATTCACTGACCGTCATGGCGATGCTCTTGGTTGCCGCGGTGATGGATGCCGCCGCGGAATGTCGCGCCCCGAGCCCCTGCGGCAGCGGGTCGCCGGCAATGCCGGGGGTGAGCGTGGTTCCGGCCGACATGATGACGCCCGTGCCCTTGAGAACGAACGCTCCGTCGATCGTGGCGAATTCCTTCACCGTCTCGCGCATCGCGTCGTCGAGAATGTTGCGTTCCTTCTCGGGGTATCCCTTGAACGGGTTGATGATGTTCTGTTGGCAGAACTTGTGCACTTCGCGGTAGTCGCCGACGACCATGAGCGTTCCGATGGGCTTGCCTTCGCGACCCTCGTGGGCGAGTTCCAGCATGAGCGTGAGCACTCTCTCGAACACCACCCGACGGATGTGCTCCGTGAGTTTCGGCTGGCCCACCGATTGGAACAGTTCGTACTCCTGCCCCACTTCCATGACCACGAGCGTATCGACACGCTTTCCGATGACGCCCGTGAGAAACACGAAGACCTCGCCCGCTTGCAGCATGCCCTTCGAGAACGCCATGAGCGTGGCCATCTTGATCTGGCCCATGCGCGTCAGATTGAATTGCGGCACCGCCAGATGCTTGACCTTGAAGTCCCTGACCCGCAGCACGTCGCGGTCGTCGCGCGTGACCATCACGACGCCGGTCGGCGGCTTGATCGAATCGAGAAGCCGCCCTATGTCGTCGATTCCGTCCGCGTACGCCATAAGCGTCCCCGCGGACGCGGACTTTGCAACACGCCCCGCGGCGTCGATGATCGCGTTGGAGAAGTCGTTTGTTCCTTGCGCCAATATTCCGATCCTGCGTGGAAGCGCTACGTTGAACGTCCGGTGCGTGCGACTTATACTTCGACGCATGAGTCCGCACAACTTGCGGCTGTTCGCGGCGGCGCTCCTCGCCGGTCAAGCACTTGCCGTCGGCGACTCGCCGACTGCACCAACCATCGATCGCCAGGACAAGCAGTTCCTCTCGCGCGCGGCCCGGCGCGCTTGCCAGCAGTACCTCCGCGATCAAACCATCTATTCCAGCCACTACACGCCCCCTGACCTCAAGGACACGATGTGCGAGGTGATCGTAACGCTACGTGGCGATCGACTGCTCCTCGGCATAGGTGCCGCCGGTCCCGGTCCGATCGTGCGGACAACGATCGAAGCCGCCGTCGCCGCGGCGCGCAGCGACGAGCGAAACGTCGATTGGCGCACACACGATGTGGCCAAGCTACTGATCGAAATCGAGGCAGTCGGCTCGCCGATCGCGCTGGACCTTGGAGACGGCTGGCTGGAACCGGCCATCGTCGATCGTGTCTTCGAGCCCGGCGTCGACGGGTTCTCTGTTTCCCGCGGCGGCGCCGCCAAGCGGGTGTGCCCCTCGGAGTTGTCCATCAAGAACCTGCGTGCGAGCGACGCGATCAAGCCCGCCCTGGAACGTCTGCCCGGATCAACCGAAACGCCGTCGCTCGCGCGCTTCAGGTCGACGCATTGGTATCAACCCACCGCTGGCAGTGATGTCGTCCCACTCCGAAGAGGGCTGACCCTCGTAACCAACGATGAAGTGACCGCGGACAGCGTCGCCAAAACCATCGGCGATCTGGCGGACTACCTGGTGTATCGCCGGCGACCGTCCGGCTCGTTCGCCTACGAATACGAGCCGGCGGCCGACGCATATACCGATGCCGACGACCACGTTCATCAGGCAGGCGCGGCCTGGACACTGGCGACGGCCGCGGGCTTTCTGAGACGCGCCCCCCTGCTTGACGCGGCCGGCCGCTCCGTCGAAGCGCACCTTGCGCGCCTGCAGCCCATCGCCGGGGCGCAGGACGCCGCATTCATCGCAACCGCGAACGAACGCAACAAACTCGGCGTCACCGCGCAAATCGCGCTGGCCATGAGCGCCCATCCGGATTCCGGACACCACGCCGTAAACCGCGCGCGGCTCGCTTTGGGAATGCTGTGGCTCCAAAAGCCGTCCGGCGAGTTCATCACCGCCTTCCCGCCGGCGCGGCGCCTCTCGGGTGGAGACGTCTACCCCGGCATGGCGCTGCTAGCCCTCTGCGAGGAGTACAAGGACCAACCGGACCAGCGCATCCAAGGTGCCTTCAACTTGGCGTTCGATTTCTACCGGCGGGAGTTCGATCGAAGACCGACGCTGAGCGGCGCGATGTGGCTCGCGCAACCGTTCGCCCGGATGGCTGTCCTCGCCAATCGCCGCGAATTCGCCCGTTTCGCGTTCAGCCTCGCGGACCGGCTCGTGGCGCATCAACTGACGCCCGCGACCAGCCCGTGGCCGGAACTTCACGGCGGCGTTCTGCCGAATACGGCGACCCTGCCGGACATCGAGACAGCGGTGTGCCTCGCGGCTTGGAGTGAGGCCATCGTCGCCGCGCGCAAGTTCGGTGATACCGAGCGCGTTGCTTGCTATGAAACCGCCGCACGCGCCGCGGCGCGGTTCGTCCTGCAACTTCAGGTTCGCGAGTCCGAGACGTACCACATGCGTGTGGTGACTGATGCGCTCGGCGGCATGCGCACTTCGGTGGCGGACAATCGGTTGCGGTTGGAGAACATCCAGTACGCGCTTCTCGGGCTGATCAAGTTCCACGAGACCGTTCTTTCATCTGGTGGCTAACGGTCCATGGCAAAACTGTGCATGGTAAAAGTGTGGCACCGGTTTCCAACCGGTGGGATCTCCACAAGAGCGGGGCTTCTCATTGCCCTCGCTGAGTTTCTCCACGGACCGGTCGGCGAACGCGTGACATGAGCGATGCTCCCGACCAACCGCGCACGATAACCATGCCACGGCGGGTGACGCTCGCGACGGTGGCACTCACGGTGCTTCTTATCGCCTGGCAGTCTCCGGTGACGCTTCTCATTCTGGTGGTCGACGGCGCGCCCGCGGTTGCGATCGTCGCGATCGTGGCGCTCGCCGGAACGTGGATCGTCCCCGTGCTGCGTCTCGGCGCCCTTCCGCCGCGGTGGCAGCTTCTCATTGGAACGGGCGTCGGGCTGGGAGTGTTGCCCGCGTTCGTGCTTGCGTCCGGGCTCGCCGGGTTGCTCGATCGCACCTATTGGCTCGTGGTGCTCGGGATGCTGGCGGTGGCCGCTGTCGGCGCGTCGGTTCGCTTGAAGCGCGTGTATGACGACCGCCCGCCGACCGAGTGTGCCGGTCGGTTCGCCTGGATGTTGTTGCTGGTGACGCCGTTTCTTGCGATGTCACTGCTTGTCACCGTCGTTCCGCCGGGTTTCCTCTGGACGGAGGAGGGCGGCGGGTACGATGTGCTCGAGTACCACCTCGAGCTTCCCAAGGAGTACGCCCAACAGGGGCACATCGCCTACACGCCGCACAACGTCTACGGCAACTTCCCCGCCAACGTGGAGATGCTCTACCTGCTCTGCACGGTCCTGCGCGACGATCCGTACGCGGGCGCCGCGACCGCGAAAGTCCTCAACGTGCTCCTTGCCGCAGCCTGCGTGTTCGGCGCATACGTGGGCGGCCGGGACGTATCACCGCGCGTCGGCGTGGCGACCGTTGTCATCGCCGCAAGCGTTGGCTGGCTCACGTATCTTTCGGGCGTCGCCTACGTCGAGAACGGCATGCTGATGTTCACCATGATCGCCATCGCCTGCGTGATCCGATCGCTGTCCGATCGGCGGAGTCATGTGTGGTTGGTGTTGGCCGGGCTGAACGTCGGATTCGCCTGCGGTTGCAAGTACACAGCGATCCTGCTCTGTGCCGTACCACTGGCACTGACCGTCCTGCTTGCTTCGGAGGAACGTCGCCTGCGCCGGACTGCGCTCCTGGTGGCATCGGCGCTGGTCGCTTTCGCCCCCTGGTTGCTGAAGAACTTCGCAATGACCGGAAACCCCGTGTTTCCGCTGGCCAACACGCTCTTCGAGGCCAGTCCCGAGGGATGGGGAGTGCCAGAGTCGCGGCACTTCGATGCGTGCCATCAACTCAGTCACGAGGAGTCGTCCCTTGCGGACCGCCTCCGAACGGCCTGGCGGCGGATCCCGGCGGATCCCGGTCAACGGTTCGGCGTGTCGCTGTTCCTTCTCGCGGCCCTTCGGCTGTACTCGCGGCGTCGCAACCGAGTCGACGCCGCGCTGTTGATTCTGCTCGCCGCGCAACTCGCGGGATGGCTGTTCTTCACGCACCTCTACGCGCGGTTCGCGGTGCCGCTGGTCCTGCCGCTGGTGCTCCTCGCGGGGCGGTCGGTTGATGCGAACGCCCGGCGCATTCCGACCATCGCGATGATCGCCGGCGTCGCGCTGAGTGCGTTCTTCACCGCGCGTTGCTACGTGGAGCACTTGTACCACGAGGGCGAAAAACTGCCACTCGCGGGCGCGGAGATGTTCTTCCTGAACGGCACGGGCGGAGGGCACGAGCATCTCGCGGTCATCAACAGCGACCTCTCCGCGGACGCGAAGATCCTCATGATCGGTGACGCCAAGGCCTTCTACTTCCAGCGCGACGTGGACTACTGCGTTGTCTTCAATCGCAATCCGTTCATCGAAGCGGTGCGCGAAGCCGGCCACGACTCGGATGTCATCGATTGGCTCCGCGAGCGCGGGTACACGCATTTGCTGGTCAACTGGGCGGAAGTATCGCGCCTGCGGGGATCGCGCTACGGGTTCGCCGACGAGATTCAGCCGGCGCTGTTCGATCGTCTCACCGGCTGGGGTCTCGATCGCGTCGAGACGTTCGCGTCGGGCAGCCCGGCCAGACCGTACGCCGTACTCTATCGCGTTTCGAGGTGACCCAGCCCGAAGAACGCGCGCGTGTTGGCCGAGGTAACCCCTGCGAACTCGTCGAACGAGATGCCCTTGAGGCTCGCCAGGAACCGTGCGGTATGCACCACGTGCGCCGGCTCGTTCGGGCGGACGTGACGCACCGGGACGGGCGAGAGATACGGCGCGTCCGTCTCCACCATCATGCGATCCAGCGGGTAGTCCCGCGCGATCTCCACGAGACCGGCGGCGTTCTTGAACGTTATGACGCCGGTGAACGAGATGCGCCATCCGTCGGCCTGTATCTCGGCTGCCTCCGCCTCGGTGCCGGTGAAGCAATGGAACACGACCGAACGGCCGGCGTACCCGGCGTCCCGCAGGATCGAGACCACATCGGCATGCGCCTCCCGGCAGTGGATGATGATCGGCTTGCCGCTCGCGGTCGCCAGGTCGAGCTGTCGTGTGAACACGGCGATCTGTGATTCCCGGTCGGCGAAGTCGTAGTGGTAATCAAGCCCCATCTCACCGATGGCCACGACGTCGGGATCTTCCACGTGGCGCCGGAACGGTTCCCAGTCTGCGTCGGTCACCTTTCCCGCCTCGTGCGGATGGATGCCCACGGCCGCGGACACGCAAGGCCGCGCGCGGATCAGCGTCAGAAGGCGGTCAGCGTCGGACATGTCCGTGGCGATCGAGATCACGTGATCGACGCCGGCGGCGCGGGCTCGATCGAGCACGTCATCGACCTGCGACGCAAGCGGGTCGAACGTCAGGTGTGCGTGGGAGTCTATCAGCCCCATGATGATCGGCTAGCGAAGTACCGGTTCAAACGCGTTGACGAAGTGCTCGACAACCGGCTCGCTCTTTCCGTCGAGAAGAACGGATACTACGTCGAACCGACAAGGGCGCTCGGTCACTTCCTTCGCGGCGACGTACGCCCTGGCGACGCGCGTGATCTGCCGCTGCTTGTGGCGATTGACGTTGGCCTCGGGAAAGGCCGCGTCCGCCGAAGCCCTCGTCTTGACCTCGACGAACACGAGCGTGTCGTCGTCGACCGCGATGAGGTCAATCTCGCCGGCGAAGCACTTGTAGTTTCGCGTGACGATTCGGTATCCGGATCGCCTCAGCAGGCGCGCGGCGATGCGTTCGCCGCGCGTTCCGAGAATCACGCCGGGCCACCGGCCCCGACGGGCTCGGGCGCTTCGAAGGCCGGCGATTCGGCCACCGCGGTCGTTGCAGGTACGGTCCGCACGCGGCGGCGCTCCTTCAGGCGGCGTGCCTTGCCGACGCGGTCCCTCAGGTAATAGAGTTTGGCGCGGCGCACCTTGCCGTGACGCTTGACGTCGACCATCAACACGCGCGGGGAGTGCAGCAGGAACGTTCGCTCGACGCCTTGGTTGGCGACGATCCGCCGGACCTTGAACGACGCATTGATCCCGTGCCCGCGACGTGCGATGACCACACCGTTGAAGACCTGCGTCCGCTCCTTCTCACCTTCGATGATGCGGGTGTGGACGTCCACGGTGTCGCCGATTCCAAGTTCGGGCGGCTGCGGTTTCAGATACTGCTTCTCAACGCTGTCCAACAATTCGTGACCCATACCGTAGCTCCTAAGCCATCTTCCGCAGCCGCACCGGTTGGTCCGTGGTGCGGTTCATTGATTGTCCGTTGAGGCGCCCGCGTCCCCCTCGCGATCCAGGAGGTCCGGACGCCGCTGCATCGTGCGCTTCCGCGACTCACTCCGACGCCAAGCTTCGATCTCGGCGTGATTGCCCGAGAGGAGCACTTCCGGAACCTCCATCCCGCGGAACGCGCGAGGACGGGTGTACTGCGGATGCTCCAGGAGCCCGTCGGAAAACGAGTCGTTTGCCGCGGACTCGTCATCTCCGAGCGACCCGGGAAGTAGTCGCACGATTGCGTCGACGACGACCATCGCCGCCGACTCCCCGCCCGACAACACGTAGTCGCCGATCGAAATCTCTCGCGCCCCGAGCCCCTGCCGAATGCGCTCGTCGAATCCTTCGTAGTGGCCGCACAAGAGCACCAAATGCTCCGTACCGGCCAGTTCCTCAACCATTCGCTGGTTCAGCCGCTCGCCTTGCGGCGTGAGAAGAACCCTTGTCACCTCGACCGTCGCGTCCCGGCAAACGTGCTCCACCGCGTCGAACACGGGTTTGCACTTCATCACCATGCCCGGACCGCCGCTGAACGGCTTGTCGTCCACCGTGCGGTGCTTGTCGTCGGTGAATTCGCGGAAGTTCGTGTAGAAAATCCGCACCAATCCCGATGATACCGCGCGACCGATGATGCTCGCCCCGAAGTACGCTTCGAACACTTCGGGAAACAGCGTCAGGATATCGATTCGCATCGGACGGTACCGCGCGACACTAGCTTGCCGCGGGCGCCGCACTCCGCCGGATCAAGCCCGCGACCGTCTCGCTCGGCTGAGCGCCGACGCTGATCCAGTAGTCGATCCGTTCACGGTTGAGAGTAATCTGCTTGCTCTCATCCGCCAGGAGCGGATCGTAAGAGCCGAGTTCCTCGATGACGCGGCCGTCGCGTGGCTTGCGTCCATCAACCGCCGTCACACGATAATAGGGCCTGTGGCGACGCCCCATTCGTTTCAATCTAAGCCTTACGGCCACTGCATTCTCCTCTAGCTGATACGATCGCCCGTGGCCCATCGCCACGTCGAACATCATTGTGAATCCCTCCTTATACACGGTTCTCCTGCCAGGACAAGCCCCGATAAGCCCTCATCCCCATTCCGAACGGCAGGCGACGGGTTCGGTGAGGTGATCTTCTCTGGGGCGTGGGGTCCGGCGGTCGCCCCGGGCGGTTCGGTCGGGGAGAATGTCGGGGTCGCGGGATCGTCCGGGAACACCAGCGGCGTAGTTAAAGTGATGGTTCAAAATGGGTTCGTTTGGTAATACGGCGTTGTCGGTTTGTCGGAGAATCGGCGTTCTTGGGTTGGGGACGTTGGTTTTGCGGGTTTGTATTGGCTTCGTTTCTCGCGGGGTTCGGTCGCATCGGGTTCTCCCTACGCGGCGATGCGGGTCGGTCTTTTGGACTGTCGGCGGTGCGTCCGGCGCGAATCGTCTCGGCACGGTAATAACTACATGCCTGATCCGGGGAGCGACGCGGGATTTCGGAGCGCCCGTGTTACAGGGTCAAAAAGCGGGGGTAGCAGAGATCATCGGTTGAGGAGAATCGCCCATTTACACTCCGTCGCGTCCGTCATCCCCTTACGCGGGGGCTGGTAATTCGCGCTTGACACCGGGGCCACTCCCCCGGTATCCTCTTAGTGAGGAGTGGTGCTGGGAGAGAGAGGCACCTGTCTGTATGCTTGCCCAGAGACCGCGTTGTGAACGTGTCGCCTGCCTGGAGGGTCTGGGGTGGTCATGGCTGTTGGCCTGTTCCCCGGCTTGGCTTGTGGACGTCCTTCAACGGGTTGTCGGGGTAGCCTCAATTCGGCGCTGAGAGACGCCGATTTGATCTAAACTGGGGTGGGTGCCGTAGAGTAATAAGGGAGAGTAGAGGGATGAGAAGGCATTTTCTTTGGAGCGTGGCTGCTGCGCTCATCGGTGTTTCAAGCGTTTGCGCAGAACCCCTGGTCGGTGTTGACTACATTTTCGTCGACGCCGGGGGCTCGTCGTATGGCGACGACTTCGATGATGGTGTGTTGGGACCGGAATGGCAGGTCCTGGATGGATCGCCCGGGCCTGAAGCCGATTCGGTCCTGCCGATGAACAACAGCGATTTCATCATCAACACGACGCCGATTGCGCCGGGCACCGACGTGACCATCGCCGCGTTGCTGACGGAGAATCTCGGCCCGGACGATTTCGTGTTCCTCGTGGTGTTCGCCGAGAATCGCGAAGACTGGTTTGCCGTCGGGCTGACAGGCCAGGCCGTTTTCGCCACCGACGAGTTGCTCGAGCCGCTGAACATCGACGGTTACATCGGACCCGACGTCGGCTTCAAGCTCATCTACAATGCCGCGACATCGGTGCTCACCGCGACCGCGAATGACACCGTGATCTTCGACGACAATCCCAACCTCGCGGGCGGTATTGCCGAAGTCGGAATCGTCGTTGTCCCCGAGCCGGCCACGATGCCGCTGATCGTGTTCGCGACCGCTTGGTTGCTGCTGCCCCGAAAACGATGGCGCTGAACGCCGGACCGCACCGCGATTTCCCCCACGATTCTCCCCGATCGGGCGGCGGTCTCGGCCGTCCGATCGTGCTTGCATCTGCCTTGCTGCTGCTGGTTGGCGCTCTCGCCGCCATGCAACTGACCGACGAGGCCTCCGCTTCCTCCCAAACTCGGCGCGTGGCACGCTGCACGGTTCCCACCCCGCGTAACTGGGAACAGGAAAATGTTCTCGGCGCCTACGAGATCGCCTGCGACCTGGGCGGGTGGATCTGCCTGCCCGACCCGCTCGAGTGGTGGGCGGTGCAACCCGAAGGTTACAGCACATCGAAGATCTACCAATCGCAGAAGTGGCAAACCGCGCTCGTTCGCCAGCACAAGGGGCGCGTCTTCATCCAACTGGACCCGTACCGACCGCCGCGTAAGGGTCCGCTGGCAAGCCGGCTGCCCGCTCAACTCGAGAACATGACGTTCGCCTCGCCGGCCGTGCGCGCCGCCTTCAAAGAGGAGGCCATCGCGCGGACGCGGTGGTTCGACGCCAAGTACGTCTGCCTGGCGATGGAGATCGACGCGTACTACGAGCAGCAGCGCGGCGATTTCGACAACTTCGTTACGCTGTTCGCCGAGACGCGCGAAGCCATCAAGCGCGACCGCCCCGATGCGGTCGTGTTCGTGTCGTTTCAGTACGAGCAACTGCTCGGCGGTTTCGCAAAAGTCACCGGAGCGCCGGGGCACGAGCCGCAGTGGGAGTTGTTCGAGAAGTTCGAGCCGTTCCAGGACGCCGTCGGAATCTCCTCCTACCCGCAACTGGGCGGTATCAAAGATCCGACAAAGCTGCCCGACAACTACTACAGCCGGATCGCCGAGCACACCCGCAAGCCGATCGTCTTCACCGAGTTGGGTTGGTCGACGAACCGCAAGTGGGGCGGTTCCGAAGCGAGCCAGGCGGAGTTCCTCCGCCGGTTTGAAAAGGTGACCCGCTCTCTCGATCTCGCGTTGGTCAACCACTTCATGCTGCACGACACCAAGGTGTTCGGTGAGTTCTTCGAGTCGATGGGCCTGCTCGACAGCTCCGGAAAACCGCGCCAAGCCCACGCCGTCTGGAAGTCCCTCTGGCCGGAGAAGTGACCCCCCGCGCCTAACAGTACATCGCGGGGTCGCGCATTCGGCAGTTTCCGAGCCCCAATCGGCAGCGCGGGGTTCCGCTTTCTACCGCAGTACCACCGTGAAAAGCGCGCCGGGACAGAACCTTGCGCTGCACCGCTAACCGAGGTCACCCTGTCGTGCTCGATCTGTCCGAGCTCGACGTTGCCGCCCTGGACCACGCCCACGACCACCGCACGATCGAATTAACAGTACAGCGCAAGGTCGACACACTGGCAGAACCGCGACTGTTAAGGAGCGGCCCCGAACCCTCGCAAACGCCTCATGCGCGCGAGGCCGCTTCCTGACGGGCGCGGTTCTGACCACTTTGCGCTGTACGGTTAAAGTGTGTGTTCCGAATGGCATGAAGCTAACGGGCATCGGGATCTCCGTTGCGGCGGTATACGTCGCGGGGTTTTTGGAGGAGGCTGTAGTTCTTGGGGCGACGTTTGCGGCGGCGGGGTTCGAGGCTATCCGGGCGATCGGGCACGTGATCGTCGCCAATAAACTCCAGCAGAACGCTCAACAGCGCTTCGGCATGTCCGTCACCACGCCCCGACAACAGCGCCAATATGGGCCATGCAATTCGCAGCCGATGCAGCGCGCCGGTGAAACTCAAACGGTGCAGATCACGCCCGTGTTCGGCCGCGGCTTGCCACATCAGCAGACGAATGAAGTTGTAGGCCAGCAAGTGCATGGCGATTTCCTTGCGAACGACATCGGGTGTCTGTCCGCGCAAGACGTCCATACCCAATGACGTCTTCAAGCTCCTCAGATTCAATTCCGCCGTCCAACGGTCGCGATAAAGTGATCGAATCTCATCGACGGGAACCTCAAGAGGATCGAGCAACGTCGTCGCAATGACCATGGGTTTGGCGCGAAAACCGCGCGGAATCTCAGTAATGCGCACCACACGAACGGACAGTGTCTCCGGCAATTGCTCCAGTTCCTCTTTCGTAATCCCCATGGCCGGCTTCCATTGCTTTGGGCGGGTCCATTGGATCAAACGGTCATCGTGGCCCAAGCGTTTGCCTTTGCGAAAGTCACTCTTGCGACGTTGGTGCAGACGCATCACACTGAAGATGCCCCTCTGCAGCAGCAGGGCCATGTCCCCGTATACGCACAGTACGCACGATCCCCCAAGACGACACAGCCCGGTTCGAGATGATGCCACAACCGGCGAAACAGAGTCACTTCATGAGGACGAATGGTGTCAATGGCGACATCGTGGACCGCACCCGTCGTCCAGCAAAACAAAGCCACGAACTGTGTGACGGGAAAACCGCAGCCAGGCTTCTGACCCGGCGGCTGGGGAAAGGACTCCTGCAACTCAGGCGTGTCCGGCATACTCACGCTCGAGCCGTCCACCATCCACACGCGCCGTCCCAGCCAGCCATTGTCCTTCGTGATCTGCGCCCGCAAGTGCGTGACCGAATGGTGCAGCATTTTGCCGACGACTGGCTCGGGGAAGCGTCTTCGCGCTTGGCAGTAGGCCGTCGCGTCACCGGAGGCAAGGACAGACTCCCCGCTCACGCCCAGTTGCGTCAGCAGGGACGCGACCGCTGCACGTAGCGTCTTCTCCGCACTGAGCACTTGAATCAGGAAGGTGGTCAGCGTCACCGACGGCGACCAGAACGACTGCCGCCATGTGTGTCCTTCTTCGCGGCACGCCGCCTCGACGGTTGTCGCCGACAAGAACTCACCGAGAGCCGGAATCCCCAAAATATCGCTCTTGATGCGTTTCTTCCAGTCGCGGATACTTGCCATCCTTGGCCTCCTGTTTTGGCGTTGTCATCAACACCAACATCATCGCAGGAGGCCTCGCTTTGCGCAAGTGCCCATAAGTGGCACTCGTAAAAGGACTTATGAACGAACGCCCTTAGCTTCGTGCCATTCGTACGTGTCCCCCGGTCTCCCCGGCGCGTGTGGCCACCGGAATGCGGAACTCCCTGTCCCCTGATCGCGCGCATCTCAGTGCCGAGCCGGAGCTCACGCTGACTCCGGCGAGGAGATCGACTGTACGTATCATTGGGGACGTGATGTTGTTGGGCAACCCGTCAGCGCGCGTGGCGGCCGCGGAAAGGGCGATTGTTCAGAGTTTTTCGTAGGCAGTTGTCAGCTCTCTTCGCCTGGCGAGTTCGCTGGCGTACCGCGTTCCAAGCGTGTCGGCATGCGCCCTTGCCCAGCCGCTCAAACGTGTTGCCCCCGCCGGGGGAGAATCCGTGTAGAGCAGGTTACCCATCAGCCCTGCGATCTCCTCGCGGGTGATGATGACAGGGTCGATTGCGGATTCGGCGGATGTTCCTCTTGGCGAGTGGTTACGCACGGGCAGCCCCGGCGGGGCGTATTGACAATGGCCCAGCGATTCATCGCCGGCCTACTATCACGGCGTCCCTGCGGGACGACAGTCCCGCGGGGACTGTCACGCACCGGTTCTTTCGATCTCGGCTGCTTCCCTATTGACATCTGGTGCGCATTGTGTTAAGCGGATTAACGCGTCTTTGCGGATGGTGGCCTGGCCTGTGTGGCGTGAGGCCTTAAGTCTCGCTTTGACCACATTTCCCGCGCGCCGGATGGCGCAGCCACCTATCCGGCGGCGCGTGTTGGCGTGAAGTGAACGGAGGATAAGACATGTTGAGTTGGAAAGTACTTCTGGGGATGTTTGCCTCGGCGGTCTGGATCGGGGCGGTGACACCGGTATACGCCGGCACCGTCGTTGTGAACGGCGACTTCGAGGGCACTTGGAATGAGGACGCCGACGGCGACTTCGTGCCGGCCGGATGGACCAAGCACACCGGTGCCACGTCAGCTGACCTACCTGCCCTCGGGTCCGTCGCGGACAACGGTTCGTCGTCACCGGGTTCGGCCGCGGTGCATTGGGTTCGAGTTACCAGTAGCTCGACGGGCGACGACATCGGGGTTGGGCAAGTCCTGAACGTGCCCGCGGCCGCCAATCTGCGGCTGTCGCTCGACGTGAAGGTGATCTCCCACAGTCTCGACGGCGGTGGGAACGCAACGCCCGCCACGGAATGGCCGGTGGTGATCGATCTCGACTACACGTTGGCCTCGGACCCCGGTCAGACGCAGAAATGGAGGCACGGTTTCTACCTGAATCCGCCGGGTGATGGCCGTGTGGTCGATCCCGGCAGCGGACTCATTCCGGAGTACGAGGACACCGAGGTCCCAGCCGGAGTGTGGACCGCCCACGGCTTCAATCTTACGGCCGAGTTGCCGGATCTCGGCGTAATCACCAGCATTTTGATCCGCGGCCACGGCCATGCCTATGAGGGACAGGTCGACAACGTTGTGATCGACGTCGTGATTCCCCAGATTCCGACGGCGTCCCAGTGGGGTCTGACGGTGATGGTGCTGCTGCTTCTGGCAGCCGGAACAATCACATTCGCCAGGAGAAGGTCGAGAACCCAAACCCGCCGCGAATGGTGGGCCTAACAGTACAGCGCAAAGTGATCCGAGCCGCGACTGTAAGGGAGCGGTCCAGAGCTACCACTCCCCCACGGTTGCGGCTCGGTTTTCAGGAGCGCCCGCTATTACGGAACACGACGCCAACAACATCAACTACGGCGTCGTGAACGCAGCCTGGAAGATGCCGAAGTCGATGAGGTCCACGT
>JAJDDR010000070.1 GCA_029260255.1 Phycisphaerae bacterium | reverse complement strand
CGAGCAGCGGTCCCAACGCGTGAATACGCCCGACCTGCGTCTCGAACTCGTCCGCCCCGAAGTTGATGGATGCGTTCACCGAGAGGTGAACCACCAGGAACACGCCGACCGGCACCAAGCCCAACAGCGAGTGCAATCGCCGAATCAGGAAGTGATGCCGCCCCGCGAACGAATCGGATTCCGCCGCCTCGTGTGCCACGTGACATCCGTCCTTTCTATTGAATCACCTAAAGACCGCGAACGAATCGCTGGCCTCAAGCGCCATATATAGTAGTATGAGACGGATGCCGTCAACCTCGCCGGAGGCGGATCATCGACGCATGCACGTTTTGTTTGCGTTCACAATGAGGTGTTACGCCGCATGGTGCGCAGCGCCAAGCCAATCCTGCCGCCTCCGCTTGACGCGCGACCGCACCCGCTGGGACCGCTCGTCGTGCGGCACCGCCTGGTTCATCGTGGTTCGCGGCTGGTTGCCGGTGTTCTGTCTTTCGCGCTCTTGACACCCATCGGCATCGCCATCCGTCTTTCGCCCGACCCGGCAGGCGCCGGGACACACCGACAGCTTGGTTTGCAGGCCTGCTCGATGCTCCAACTCACAGGCTATCCATGCCCGACCTGCGGCATGACCACGGCGTTTTCCCACGTCGTACGGGGAAACGTCGCCGAAGCGCTCCACGCTCAGCCGATGGGCGTGCTGCTTGCCGCCGGGCTTGTGATCTGCGCGTTCGTCAGCGCCGCCGCCGCCGCAACGGGGTACCGCCGGTCGGTCAATTGGTACCGCGTTTCGCCGAAAAAGGCGGTAATTGTGATTGTGCTCTTGTTCGTTGCGGCCTGGGGATACAAAATCCTCACCACCGCGGGGGCGCGGTAGCGTTTGCGTTTGCGTGCTCCGCGGAAGTGGAGCAAGTTCCCAAGGCTGGATGGATCGGCATGAAACGAATTCCGTGCGTTGTTGCGGGGTCGATTGCGATCGCCGCACTCTGTGGCTGCAACTGGCTCGTTCCGTTCATATTCGTCGGTGAGCACAAGCGTACCGTTCCGGCGGAATTCAACAAACTCGAAGGCAAACGCGCGCTGGTTCTTGTTTGGGCGGAACCGGCGACGCTGTACGACTACCCGCACGTTCGCATCGAGCTCGCTACATACGTTGCGGACAAGATCCGGGCAGGGGTCAAGGAGTGCGAGACCGTCGACCCCGCCGACGTTGAAGACCTTCTTCAGCGAGATCTGGATGCCGCCGTCGACCCCGTCCACACGGGAAAGCACTTTGCGGCGGACTACGTAGTGTACGTCGAACTCCTGGGGTTTCAGATTCGCGATCCGGCGACGCCCGATCTCGCGCAGGGACGGGTCAGCGCGTCGGTCGCGGTTTACGACGTTAACGCCGATCCGGATGAGATCGGGCGTTTCGCACTCACGCCCGTCGAGACGGTCTGCCCGGAGCATTCACCAGTGCTGATGTCCGCACGGAACGCGCTGACCATCCGCCGGAAAACGTACGAGGTCTTCTCCGAAACGGTCGCGCGAAAGTTCTTTGATCACGATGTGGATCTGTAGGGTGCAACCTCTCGCAAGCAGAATCCTCGCAGGATGCGTCCTCGCCGCCGCCGGGTGCGGCTACTCCGGCGGGGAGGCGCTGTTCATGACCGGGCTGTTCAAGCGCCCGACCGTCGAGGCCGAGTTCAAGCTCACCGATCAACCCGTGCTCATCGTCGTCGATGATTTCCAGGAGCATGCGTACTGGCCGGAGACGACGACCGTCTTGGCCGAGGAGATTGCCAAGGAACTCAAACGTGCAGAAGCCGCGCAACAGATAGTGCCCGCGGCGCGCATCAAACGGGTGAGGCAAGCGCATCCCGACTTCGACGAGCGATCGACGCGCGAGATCGGCGAGTTGCTCGGCGCGGATCAGGTCATCGCGGTCGAAATACGGGCGTTTCACGCATCGGTCGATCCGACTCAGGCCAGCGCCGCCGCCCGAATCAGCGTGGCGGTGAAGGTCATCAACGTGCTGGAAAAGAAGAGCCGATCCAAGGTGCGACTCTGGCCGCCGAGCCCCGAAGGGCGTGTGGTCTACGCCGAACTCAGCGCCGCCAGGGTCACCGAAGAGAAGACCCGCAAGGCGATCATCAAGGCCCTCACCGCGGCGCTCGCGGAGAAGGTCGTCAAGAACTTCTACGATCGCAAGGTCGAGGATTTCGAGACTCCGTGATGCGCGTTCTGCACGTGTTCGACGCCGCCGCCGACTGGGAGCAGCGCGTCGCCGTGACGCAGCTTCTCGAACGCCTCGACGCCAATCGATTTCAGCAAGCGGTTGCGTCCGTTCATCCGACCGTCCCCGATTCGGACTGCTTCGGCGGCAGGGGGGTGTCGCGCATTCCGCTTCCTTTCAACCTTGCCCTACTCGGGGCGCCCGCGTTGCGGCGCCTGAGCGAACGGCGGCGGGTCGACGTCTTGCAAGCGTGGGGAACGCAGGCGGCGATTGTCGCCGCGGCGGCGCGACCGCGCGGGTGCGCGCTGGTCGTCGAGCGATTCGATCCGCACCTCACGCCGACCGACACCAAGGTCCTGCGCGCCATCGCTGGAGAGAACCGGATCGCGCTCGTCTGCTCCAGCGACACCGTGTCGCGGCGCTTCCTCGAACGCGGCGTGCCGGGGGCGGCTTGCGTCGTGATCAGACCCGGCGTGGATTTCAAGAGGATCAACGCCGCCAAACAGGACGGCTCGATTCGGCGGGGTCTCGGCCTCCGTCAAGATGACCATCTAACGGTCGCGGCCGCTCCGGTCGACCGGCACGGTGGCCATCAGTACGTGATGTGGGGCGGGTATATCCAGAGCTACATTGACCCGAAACGGCACGTCGTGCTGTACGGAAACTCCCCCGAAGCGCGCCGGCTGCGTAGACTCGCCAGGAAACTGCCGGCGCCCGACGCCGTGCGATGGGCAGGCAACGGCATTTGCTACGAGGAACTCGTGGCCGTCGCCGATTCGCTCGTGATCACGCCGTTCGGTGACGCCAGCACCACGCCCATCGCCTGGGCGATGGCCGCGTCCGTACCGATCATCGGGTCGGCCGTCTATGCCGTCGCCGAGATGATCGCCCACAAGCACAACGGGTACCTCATCCTGCCCGAGCGGAAACAGACCATGGCCACCAAGATCGCGGCCGCACTGAACGCCGTCGGTGGCATGACCAAGGAACGCGAGGTCGCGCGCGGTCAGGCCTACGAGGTCTTCGGTGTACGGCGGTTCGTCGATCAGCATATCCAAGTGTACGAGAACCTCGCCGCGGACAGACCTGCCGGGCATGACGTCACCGACAGCGCGATCCAGAACTGACGCCACCACGCGCCAACGACGACCCACTCGGCGCGCCGGCGCGCCACCCCCGACCCAACCAGCCACCCGCACAACCCCAAACCGCCACCCCCACCCCCGGATTAAAGAGCCGACGCGAAATACGCCGCGTAAATCATAGCTTACAGAAATGAGATCTCGACCACGGGA